>JADFPW010000344.1 GCA_022562105.1 Planctomycetota bacterium | reverse complement strand
AGCGAGATTCACCGCCTCGTCGGACCCGACAGTTGGAGCCTGCTCACCAAGATCCCGCCCGAGGATTCGTTGACCACCAACCCCTTGGGTTTCGATGAGTCGCGCAAGAACCTCTACATGCTCGAAAGTCGAGGCCGCAACACGGCTGCCCTCACGCTGATGAACCTCGAGTCGGGCAAGTCGACGGTCCTGGCGGAGGACCCGCGGGCCGACATCCAGGGTTTCATCGCCCATCCCACCAAGAACCTCATTCAGGCGGTCCAGTCGACGTACGAGCGGCGCCGGTGGCACGTACTGGACAAGAGCATCGCGCGGGACCTGAAGGTGCTCGAGGGCGTGGCGGACGGGGAGTTCAATATCACAAGCCGCACCAAGGACGACAAGTTCTGGACCGTGGCCTACGTCATGGATACCGGCCCGGTGAGCTATTACCTCTACGACCGCGACCAAAAGAAGGCCAAGTTCCTCTTCACGAACCGGTCCGAGCTGGAGGGCGTCAAGCTCGCCAAGATGCACCCCAAGACGATCAAGTCGCGCGACGGGCTGAACCTGGTCTGCTATTACACGTTGCCGGTCTGGAGCGATCCGGACAACGACGGGCGCCCCGACAAGCCGCAGCCGATGGTGCTCTTTGTGCATGGCGGCCCGTGGGCACGCGACAACTGGGGCTACAACTCGAATCACCAGTGGCTCGCCAACCGCGGCTATGCCGTGTTGAGCGTGAACTACCGAGGCTCCACCGGCTTCGGCAAGGACTTCATCAACGCCAGCAATTTCGAGTGGGCGGGTAAGATGCACGACGACCTGCTCGACGCCGTCGCGTGGGCAAAAAAGAGCGGCATCGCCGACCCCAACCGAATCGCCATCATGGGCGGCAGCTACGGGGGATACGCGACGCTGGTCGGTTTGACCTTCACGCCGGACGAGTTTACCTGCGGCGTGGACATCGTCGGCCCCTCGAACCTCATCACGCTGCTGAACTCGATCCCCCCTTACTGGGCGCCGATGATCGAAATCTTCGCCAAGCGCGTCGGGGATCATCGGACCGAGGAGGGCAAAGCCCTGCTGAAGAGGTGCTCGCCGCTCACCCGGGTCGACCAGATTCGTAAGCCGCTGCTCATCGGCCAGGGGGCGAACGATCCGCGCGTCAAGCAGGCGGAATCGGACCAGATCGTCAACGCCATGAAGGCCAAGAACATCCCCGTGACCTACGTGCTCTTCCCGGATGAGGGCCACGGCTTCGCCCGACCGGAAAACCGGATGGCTTTCAACGCAGTGGCTGAGGCGTTCTTGTCGAAGCATCTCGGCGGCCGTAACGAGCCCATCCCCGAAGAGATGCCCGGCTCCAGCATCACGGTGCCGACCGGTGGAGAGGGCATCCCAGGACTGCCAAAGGCCTTGATCGGTTTGAAGAAGACACCCGAGGGCGCCTCCTGAGGGGCCGGGCCCTAGTGCGACATCTTCCGGGGGCCGAGCCCACGCGCCGGGTGCGGCCCCCCCCCGCTTGCGCGGCCGATCGCGGGTTTCGTGTGCCGGGTTGCGATCCGCGTGCCATCGCACCGCCTGTATCCTGGATCGAACGGTCCCCATTCTTGTTGATTATCGGACTGTTCGACAGCACCAGCACGATTCCCTCGCCATTGCGTTCGCCGACCGACCGTGCTAACATGAGGGGCTCGATGCTGGTCCTGCAACTCGTCCCCTCCACCCTGCGTGGCTGGGACGTGAACTTGTGAGCCCCATCTGAACCGGCATGCGAGCGACTGAACCCACGTGGGTCCAGCGGATTCCGCCTCGACGGCGATTGATCCAGGATGACTAGGCTGCCCGGCCGATGCGCCCGATATCGGACGCGTCCTGGGAACCGGGCGGAGATCAGAAAAGACCTCTAGCCTTGAGACAAAGGAGGACGCAACCTGCATGGCGGACGCAATCGTTTCTACGAGGTGTTCTGGGGAGCAAGAGTTTCCGCTTCGCTGGAATTCATGCGGAACAGGCGACGGTCTCATCACCACGGCGCTTCTGTTGGCCGCGGGGACAGGGTCGCGCCTGCAGCCGTTGACGGACGATTGCCCGAAGTGTCTCACGGAAGTGCGCGGTGTCCCGATTCTCAGAAGGCTTCTTTCTTGCTTGGTGGAGGAGGGCTTCAGTCGCTTGGTCGTGGTCGTCGGTTTCCGTGACGAGCAGATTCGCGATTATCTCGAGTCGCACGCTGCCGGGCTCACGGTGGACTTCGTCGACTGCCGTGAGTACGCCACAACGAACAACATTTACTCGCTTTGGCGGGCCCGCGAACACATTCGAGAACCGTTCGTTCTGATCGAATCGGATTTGGTGTTCGATTCGCATCTGCTGGGTCTGATGCGCGTTCGCGATCGTATCGCCATCGCCCACTTCGAGTCGCCGATGCTCGGGAGCACTCCACAGGTGGGGTCGACCGTCTCGATCGACGAGTTCGGGCGCGTCACATCGTTCCGCGTAGGGGCTGACCAGGGTGTGCCGGGGTTAAGGCATAAGACCGTCAATCTCTACAGCCTGTCGGCCGCAACATGGCGAGAAGTTGTCCGGCGGCTCGACCGGCGCGTCGCCGCGGGCAAAGTACATGACTATTACGAGGTCGTGTTCGCGGAAATGGTCGCCGATAGGTGGCTGACCCTTCAGTCGGTTCGTTTTGATGAAGGGCGCTGGTGCGAGATTGACACGCTCGAAGATCTTCGCGTAGCCGAACAGCTTTTCTTCGATTCCCGAGGCGCGTGCGGGCCATCGACAGATCGTTCTGAGACGATGCGCAGACGCCCGTGGTCTCTTGAGAGATCATGACGGCGCCGCTACCGCGTCGAGCAACCGACCCATCGGCTCAAGACAGCCAGAGCGCCATCGCTGTAGCCCGGGGTACGACGCCTCAACTCGACTACCTGAAGGTCCGGGAGTACTGGAAGCGTGCTCGGCCATCGATGCTGGGCCCCTACATGATGGACGGCTTCGGGTTCCCCGCCGGCGCCGGGCGCTTTCGCTTCCGAGGCGAACTGCATGCGGTCGCTGAGACGATCCGAGACCTTCGACCAGATATTTCGGTGCTGGACCTCGGCTGTGGCGTGGGCGTCTGGACCGAGTATTTTGCACAACGCTTTGCCAAGGTGGTCGCGGTCGAGGCAAGTTCCACTCTTTGCGAGGTGCTGAGGGAAAGGTGTTCACGCTATCCGAATGTGACGACTTACCACGGCAACGTGTTATCCTTCGAGCCGAAGGGCAAGTTCGGGCCCAGTGGTGGGTTCGGGCCCACTGGTGGGTTCGGTTCCACGGGTGGGTTTACGCCCACGGGTGGGTTTGGGTTGGTTTTTCTCGGTGGTTTGTTGATGTACCTGGAGGATCGAGACGTTGCGACCCTGCTGCGCGAACTCATCCCCTATTTGGAACCGGGAGCCCTGGTGTTGTGCCGGGAGTCCACGATTCGGCGCGGGATCAATACGCTTCAGGGGGACTATCAGGTCGTCTACCGCTCCGTTGAAACATACCGGAGCCTCCTCGGCGACGCCGGCTTCGACGTCGTGAGCGTCCGGGCCAACACCGCGTACATCAACGTCCAGATGGCCTGCGAACTGATCAAGAAATGGAAGGCGCTGGTGCCGGACCGATTCCGATGTCTCCCCGTCGTCGGGCGCCTTGCGTACTGGGGGCTCCGCCTCGGCTACCCGTGGAACACGAGGTTGATCCCCTGGCTGCTGGCCAGGATGGGACGCGAGTTCCCGTTGTTGACGAACCATTTCTTTGTTCTCCGGCCACGCTTGTCCCGCCGCGCCGGAACCTCGGACCGACGGGATACGTCATTGCACGGCCTGCGGATCGAGGAAGAGAGGTTCGCGAACGCGCGTTGAACACACCGTCGAAGCACATCTACCGCAATCTTCCGAACGTCGTTTCGATCCTCGGTGTGCTGCCGCTGTGCATCCTGCTGCGGGAGGATGCGTTCGTGTATCTCTGTCCGCTCATCATCTTCAACAACATCATGGATGATCTGGACGGTGTTCTGGCCAAGAAGCTGGGGCTCCGCAGTGAGTTCGGCGCCGGGTTGGACAACGTATGTGACGCGGTGGCGCACATCCTGATTGCGATGGTCGTCGGCTCTCATTATGGCGGAGTCGTGCTGGCGCTCAGCCTGCTCGCCACCGTGGCGATTCTCGTTCGCGTAGTCCAGCGGCTAGCCCCCTCACCCGCCACCGGAACCGGGACGCCGACCAACGAATTGATGCGTCACCTTTTGCTATTGACTGTTCTCCAACAGTTATTTGGATTCGACATCACGCCGTACCTTGTCGCGGCGTTCCTTCTGAACTCGGCGTCGATGCTTGTTCCCTTCGCCATGCCTCACCTCGTTCGCTCGAAAGCCAAGTCAGCAACATCGATCCTGTGGGTCAATGTGGCCCTGGCGGTCGCTTGGCGCGTCCCGGTGACTTCGCCATTCGTGGCCGCTGCCTTCTTGGGCACGTATCTCTACTCGTTCGTCGTGTGTGGGCTGGGATGGCTCCGGAGAGCATGAATCCAGGGGACCTCACGAACGGGACGAACGGGGAGCCGCGCAGAAGGCGGTAAGAATCCTCGCCTCAGAAGGGCAGCGAGCGAGATCGGGAAGATGGGCCCGAGAAATGGGCTAAGTCCGCTGGAACTTT
>JADFPW010000343.1 GCA_022562105.1 Planctomycetota bacterium | reverse complement strand
GCAGCTTGCCGACCGCTGGCCCGCGCTGCTCCGGGATTTTCAGCTCAGTACGACCGAGCCTCCCCGACTCATTTCCGTCGCCGATGAAGAGGAGTTCCAGCGACTGGCCCCGCGCGGATTCATCGTGGAGAGCTTTTCCAAGTTTCGACAGCACCCCAACGAGCTCTATCAGTGGAAGGAACAGATCGACGACCAGGGGCGCCGAATCGTGCGCCTGGCGATGGCCGTGCGAGCCGATGTCACGGCGAGCAACCCAGGCGCATTGCTCGGCCTGATCAACGTGCGCGTGCCGATCCAGATGGAGATTCGCAAGCTCTCCATCATCGTATATGTGCTCTCCGGTGCTAGTGGGTGCGCCCTTTCCACGCTGGTATTCTATCTGGTAACCCAGAAACTGTTCCTATCCCCGGTGCGCCAGCTGACCCGAGTGGCGCAAAAGGTCGCCGACGGCGGGCTGGACGTTCGCTCGAAGATTGCCACCGGCGACGAGTTCGAGGAACTGGGTCAGGCGTTCAATGACATGCTCGGACACCTGCAGAGCACGCAAGAGGAACTGCGCACCATTAACCGATCCCTGGATGTGCGCCTCGGCGAGTTGGCCGAGACCAACGTTGCCCTTTTCGAGGCCAACCGGCTCAAAGGCGAGTTCCTGGCCAACGTCAGCCACGAGCTGCGCACGCCCCTGTCATCGATCATCGGGTTCGCCGAGCTGGCCCGGGACGCCCTGGAGAGCCCGCCGGCGGATCCCGCCAAACCCATTCGCTACACGGACAACATTCTCAGCAGCGGCCGCATGTTGCTCGATCTGATCAACGATCTTCTGGACTTGGCCAAGATCGAGGCGGGCAAGCTCGAGCTTCACATCACCGAGTTCGACCCGGCGATTGTTTGCGGCGACCTGATGGATCTGGTGCGACCGTTGGCGGACAAGAAGAACCTGGATCTGGCTGCTGATGTGCCGGCGTTTCTGCCGTCCATGCGGTCCGACTCGGGGCGTGTCAAGCAGATTCTGTACAATCTGCTCAGCAACGCCATCAAGTTCACGCCCGAGCAAGGCCGGGTGATGCTCAGCGCGGAGTCCCTAGGCTCGCCGTCGGCCGATCAGATCGCCTTGCGGGTCTCCGACAGTGGACCGGGCATCGCAAAGGATCAGCAGAAGTCGATCTTCGAGAAGTTCCGTCAGTTGGACAGCTCGGTCACGCGATCCCACGGCGGCACCGGGTTGGGGCTAGCCATCACCCGGGAATTGGCTCACCTCCTCGGGGGGACGATCACCGTTGACAGCGAAGAGGGTCGAGGGAGCACCTTCACGGTAACGCTACCTTTGGTAACCCCGCTCGGCATTCGTCCGCCGCTGGTCAAGCTGACCTGATCGTCGATTGATCCACTGACGGCGGAGCGAAGCCGGGACTACCTCCGCACCGGCGGTTAGATGTGATCGGCAGGAGCGCGCCAGCGGATGTTGAGTGAATGGGGGATGGCCAGCAGATCTAGCACACGGCCAACTACGAAATCGACCAAATCGTCGATCGATTGCGGTTTCAGATAGAAACCAGGGGCGGCGGGGCAGATGACGGCGCCGGCTTCGTTGAGGCGAAGGGCGTTTTGCAACTCGATGCGGCTCATGGGCATCTCACGGTTTACCACGATCAAACGGCGACCCTCTTTGAGCGTGACGGCGGCCGCCCGATTGATCAGATTGTTCCCCAAACCCGCTGCGACGGCGGCGAGCGTGTTGCTGCTGCACGGACAGATGACCATGCCGCCGGTCAGATACGAGCCGCTGCCCAGGACGCTTCCCACATCACGATACGAGTGCAGAGTTACACGTTCGGAGGGTCGGCCCAGGATTGCTTCGGGGGTGGCTTTGTGGATATCCAGCTCCTCGGCCAGGAGTCGTTGCCCGTGCGGCGAGATGATCAGTTGCACGTCGATGCCGCATTCGACCAAACAGTCGAGTAGACGCTGCGAATAGACCGCTCCACTCGCCCCCGTGATGGCCAGTACGATGGGTAGTCGGTCGGTAGTCATGGCGATCCCGCCGGCGGTGAGTTCGGGGCGGTACTCAATTCGCGAAGGCGTTGCATGGCTGGCTCGGCCCAGAGTGTGTCAGCGAACTCTCTGGTGACCCGTGTGTAGGCTACCTCCGCCTCGTGGGTTCGACCGAGTTCCTGCCGCGTCTTGCCCAGACGATAGAGCGCTTCGGAAGCTGAATCGCCTTGCGGATAGCGCATCAAGCACTCCTCCAGAAGCGTCACCCGCCGCTCGGGATCGTCTTCGCGTTCGGCGAGGATCAGATGTACATTGTCTGAGAGCTGTGCCTGCGGGTATTGGTCCAAGAGCGTCCGGAGATTGCGCTCGTAGTTCAAGTCTCCCGGATCCAGTTCGAGCAGACCGAGTTTCGACTTGCCGGCAGGCATGTCGACTCCGCAAAACGG
The DNA here is from genome assembly GCA_022562105.1 of Planctomycetota bacterium. Taxonomy (GTDB): domain Bacteria; phylum Planctomycetota; class Phycisphaerae; order UBA1845; family UBA1845; genus JADFPW01. The sequence goes on along the minus strand of JADFPW010000343.1, from coordinate 2,229 downwards.
CGCCGGCCCGTAGAGCGGGTCGCGGTTGTTCTCGATCAGATCGAGAAACTGTTTCCCTTCCAGCAGAATCCAATCCAAGTGAATCTGCAAGGTACTCTCGGGAGGCTTGATGGCGAATAGTTTTTGCTGGTCCGTGGCTGAGCTCGACATCGCTCCCTCGCCTTGCGGTCCGAACCGTATCTCTTGTTGCCGCTTCAACAACGCCACCGCATCGTCCAGGCGGCCTGCGCGTGCTTCGAGCTGCGCCAGACGAAGTAGCGCGACCGCTGCCATCGGGGAATCCGGCCGATTGGCCACCACCATCTGCCACGCGTGATGGGAGTCCATGCTCGGAAAATCATCGTAGTGGACCAGCTTCTTCTGTTCATTGAATGCGGAGGCATCGATCCGCGTGGCCAGTGTGGATGCCCGGATGTAGTAGGCGTTTACCGCATAGCGGCTTCCGGGGAAATGTCTGGTGAACCAGTCGGCCCGGGTTACGATAGCCTGCTGCACGCTGACCAAGGCGGATCGCCCCATGTGCAAGTCGCCCTCCAAGACGCTTTGCCACACGAAACTTCGGTTCTCGCGCACGGTCTCGTACCGCGGACGCGGGACGTCGCGGGCCTCCCACTCAGCTTGGGCGTCAGCATCGAACTCGTTCTGCATATCGCGATCGGTAAATGCTTCCCGCCACGAAGACTCCAGGAGTCGGTAATGGAGCTCGTCACGACCGACGTGATACTCGAACAGCAGAACCGGCGTAGCGAACATGGTTGCCAACAGGGGAGCGATCACCCCGGGCCTGGCGTTCACCAATCGTCCGAGGCTCAGCACGATGGCGTACAGCACGCATGACGCCAGAATCGCAAAAACCCAGGGGGCCAGGTACTTGATGTGGTCAGCCGGACTGGGCATCGCTTCCACCGCCGGGCTGGTCTGCAACGACGCAAAGATCAGATAGAGAATGACCGGCCCCAACCCCAGCAGGGCCGACGCGTAGCGAAACGAGAAGCGCAGTCGCTTCGCCGACGCCAGGATGCACGAGACCGTTACGGTGAGCGCCAGCCAGGGCATGACCGCCAGAAACGCCACAATGGCGATGAACGGAAGGGAGGCGGGAAAACGGTAGTAGATGGTCACCAAGACCGGAATCGAGACCAGTGCAGCCAGCAGCAAACCCAGAATGACCGCCTGCATCGGAACCTGCACGACGTTGATCGGAAACTCGAGCAGGGAACGGGGCGTGATTGCAGTATCTCGGGCCGGCGAAAACGTAAGGGCCAGCTCCGCCCAATACTCGCCGAACGTGGGGGCGAAGAAATGCCCCTCGCGCAGCCAGAAGGCAAAACACCCCAACCCGGCGAACAATATGATGTTCACACAGAGCAGGATCACCGCCCGGATGCGGTACTTCGGACCGGTCCACGACCAGACGTCCAGCATCGGCGGCGGACCCTCATCGACCATCCCGCCGTTCGACGAGCCGGTCAGGTCGCGATCCGAATCGGCGTCCGACGCTACCGGCTTGGCGATTTGAGCACTAGCCACTTGCACCCTTCCACGCCACGTACACCGTCACCACACCAAAGGTCAGCCGATGGGACTCGACTCGATCGAAGCCCGCCCCGCGTAGCCGTTCCTTCATCTCCGCAGAATCAGGGAAGGATAACACCGACTGGGGTAAGTAGCGATACGCTCCGGTGCGATCCCCGCTCACCCAGGTCGCTGCCCAGGGCATTAGGCGAACAGAGTACAGCTCGTAGGCCCATCGGACCCACCGGTGACGAGGCCGGCTGAACTCCAGAATGACCGTTCGTCCACCCGGGGCCAGAATCCGGAAAAACTCAGCCAGGGACGCGTCCAGGTCTTGAAAGTTGCGGACGCCGAAGGCGCACGACACGAGTGAATACGCGCTGTCACCGAAGGGTAACTCCATTCCGTCAGCCTGGCACCAGGTGTCGGCGGTAGACCCCCGGTCCACGGCTCGGGCTAGCATGCCGGAGGAGAAATCGCATCCGCAAATCAGCCGCGGTCGCGGTCGCCCATCCGCGAACGTCCTGGCGAAGTCGCCCGTGCCGGTACACACATCCAGCAGCGTGTCATCCGCCCGCACGCCTGCCAGCCGAGCCGCTTGGCGACGCCAGTAGGTATCCCGGCCGCCGCTGAAGATCTTGTTGATCCGCTCGTAGGAGGGGGCGACGGCGTCGAACATGCGCCGCACCCGGTCGGCATTTTCCTCCGGGGCGT
>JADFPW010000024.1 GCA_022562105.1 Planctomycetota bacterium | reverse complement strand
GAAGAAATAGCGGAAGTCCAGCGAGATCGTCTGGTAGGGGTTGGCTGCCTGCTCGTCGGGCAGGTAGATATTCAATCCGACACTGGTGCCGTCGGCCTCGAAGGCGCCCTTGTTGGCTGCCTCCATGATCACCGGCCCACCGCCGGTGATGACGGCCAGGTCGCGTTCGACGAGCTTCCGGCCGAGCTGCTCAGCCAGGGCGTAGTTGGGATCAGTCTCCGTTGCCCGCGATGAGCCGAAGACGGACACGGCTGGTCCGCACTGCGACATCACCTCGAATCCCTCGACGAACTCCGACATGATGCGAAAGATGCGCCAGGTTTCCTGGGCTGGGCTCAACGGCGTGTGACCGGGATGCTGCGTAATCGTAACTCTCCGTTAGCGCGTTCCACGATGATTGGACTTCGTCGTCGCTCCCGTGTCAATTGACGATCACACTCATCGAATTGACCGGCGGATCGGTGAGCGGTAGGGTTGTTTGGACATTGAAAGACCACTATCCGGAAGGGAACGCGCTCGATGCTCCGCAAACTACTCCTGCTACTTCTGTCGGTGTTTTGCATGATAACCACGACCGTGACAGCAGACGACATCCGCGTGCCTCCTCCCAACCCGAAGGAGCCGGTGGATTACATCAAGTGGATCAACGATACGATGTCGGCTCGTGTCACCGAGAATGCCGCGGAACTGTACGCCCAAGTCAACACCGACATCCTGACGTACCACGCCGGGGTTCTGGCCACGAGCGAAGAAGAAGCGAAGCGGGCGAGGAAAGCGGAAGACCACTGGACTCTACCGCTGCGCGCCCTACGCGGCCCGTGGGGCGGAGGAGAATTCAAGCCGCTGGAAGCGTGGCTGGCCGCGAACAGCAAGAATCTCAAACTGATTCACGAAGGTTCCCAAAGATCTGGATTGTTCTTTGAGTTGACTCCAGCCGAGGATTCCGATGACTTCGTTGAGCTGGCACCATTAGCTCAACTTCGCGGGATGGCCAAGCTCCTGATCACCGCGGGATGGGCACACGTAGCCCGAGGCCATCCTGATCGCATGTGTGAAAATGCCCTGACCGCCATTCGTTTAGGGCATCAGGCGGAGATGCTTCCGTTTGCCATCGACCGTCTCGTTGCGGTGATGTGCGCCCAGCTAGGGTATGACGCGCTGATCCGCACGCTCGAGCATGCCGACTCTCCCAGCCAACTGGCCAGCGAATTCATGGAACGAATTGTGGACGCCGATCGAACATGGTCTTCTCTCGAAACCGTCTACCAGATGGAGAAGCCCTGGTTCTACCACTTTTTGCAGGGGATATACCGGTGGGATCCCAGTCAGCAACGGTTGCGACTCGACGAACCCAAGGCCCGCCGGCTGGTTGCAGAGTTCGAGAAGTGGGCCGTCCTGTCGTCACTCCCTCCCGGCGACGATCAGGCAAGTGGGGATCGTGCGAAGAACGGGGTCGTCAACTCGCCGACGGAGGACCGACTGAAGTGGTCACGAATCGAATTCGGGGCGACGTTGCGCGAGGGCAACCAACACTTTGACGCACTGATCGAATGGGCAAAGCAACGATACGACGATGCCCTGCGGAACGCGGACCGGATTGAGCGGGGGCCGGCCCAATCGACAAACCGTTTGGTACGTACCTGTTGCAGCAACTTGACCCGAACCCGTTACATCCAGGAACGCGTCATCGCTACCCAACATGCCGCGCACACCATCTACGCTATCTGGGCCTATCACCACAAGCGAGGAGTCTTTCCGTCTCGCTTGTCGGCCGCTCGGTCGCCTGGTGGACGAGAAATGCAGGCGGATCCTTTCTCAGGCCATAGCCTGGTGTACAAACGTACCCGTGACGGATTCACATTGTATTCGGTGGGCCTGGACCAGGACGATGACGGTGGCCGACATCACCCACAGTTCGGTGAGTTCATCGACGGCAAGAAGCCTGATGGTGACTACGTATTCTGGCCGCCGGTACCGCTGGAGCCGTACTAGGCCGACGTGGAAATGCAAGTTGGCTGAGGGACACATCAATGCGATTCGATACGATAATCAAAGGCGGAACGTTGGTCACCGCCCAGGGGACGTCGCGCGGGGATTTGGGGATTCGGGGGGAGAAGATCGCCGCTATCGGGCGTAATCTGACCGCCGACGGGAACGGGGCGCGGGTGATCGATGCCCGCGGGCGATACGTGATGCCGGCCGGTCTCGATGTGCATGTGCATCTCGAACTGCCGTTCTGCGGGACAGTCTCGTCCGATGATTACGACTCGGGCACCAAAGCGGCGGCCCGTGGTGGGATCACCACTGTCATTGACTTTGCCATCCCGTATGGCAAGGAGACGCTCAAACAGGCGGTCAACAACTGGATGGGCAAGGCCAAGGGCAAGGCCTGCATCGACTACACCTTCCACTGCGCCATTACCAACTGGAAACGCCACGCCAAGGAGCTGCCGTCGATCATCGAACGCGGCATCCCCACGTTTAAGGAGTTCATGATCTACGAGAAGGAAGGCTGGCAGTCGGACGATGCCGCCATCTACGGGGCGCTGGAAGCCCTGCGCGGCCTGGGCGGGATGCTGCTGATCCACGCCGAGTCCAGCCGGGTGCTGGACATGCTCATCGAACGCCACCACACCCCCAAGTTGATGAAAAAACATGGCGCCGCCTTGCACACCATGACCCGACCCAACTTCGTCGAGTACGAAGCCATCCAACGGGCGGTGCAGTGGTGCGAGATCACCGGCGGTCGGCTTTACATCGTGCATATGTCCACCAACGAGGGGACCGACATCATCAAGGCTGCCCAAGCCCGCGGGGTCAACGTGTTGGCGGAGACCTGCGTGCAGTATCTGGTTCTGGACGATTCGCGGTTCAGTCAGAAGGACGGCCACCTCTACGCCACCTGCCCGCAGCTCAAGAAGAAGCGCGATCAGCAACGGCTATGGAAGGGCCTCCGCGACGGCGAGGTGTGCGTGATTTCGACGGACACCTGCTCGTTCAATCGCAAACAAAAAGCCATGTGGAAGGGTGATTGGACGAAGATCCCCATGGGCATGCCCGGTCTGGAAACGCTGATGCCGCTGGTTTACACCGAGGGTGTGCTCAAGCGGAAGATCACCCTCGCCCAGTTCGTCGAGAAATGCTCGACCAACCCCGCCAAGGTGATGGGTCTCTATCCGCAGAAGGGCAGCCTGGACGTGGGCACCGACGCCGACCTGTACGTCTTCCATCCGAGAAAGAAGATCAAGGTCGATTGGCGGAAGATGGAAACCAACACCGACTGGTCGCCGGTGCAGGGTTGGGAGCTCGCCGGCTTTGCCGAGTCGACATTCTGCCGTGGGCGACAGATCGTGGACCACTACCGCTTCGTCGGCGAGAACGGCTACGGCCGATTCCTGCCGCGCAAGCCGTTCGGTTGATAACGATGTCCGCCCGGAGCCGAGTGGCGGGTGCCATGCTCACGCAAGCGTGAGCATGTTCTTCTGCCGCTGCAGCGGGCAGGCGTGCTAACCTGTCGGTCAGACTGGCCCGGGCTACGGGACTCGCGCGCTCGAAGGTGCGCCGCCATCGTGAAAGATTTCGGTCGGAGTGGCCCGGTGCAGCACTCACTTTTCGTACCCGCGCAAGCGTAGCCATGACCCCCAGTGGCAACAGGGAGCCATGGCAGACCGCGCAATCCGTGACCCGCCCTTGGCTACCACGGCGCCCTGGGGTATCCTGGCCGCGGATGGGTCCGCCGCGACCACACCAACCAAGGGGCGGCTCCGGAGGTGACGTGGCAGCTAGCCGTATAGTGAAGATCGTCGTGACCATCCTGGCGTGGATTGTCCTTCCGGTTCAGCTAAATAGCTCCCCACAATAGGGAAAGTGGACTATGCTGCCTTGGATCGCAGGTATGCATGGCGCTCGACCTCGAAGGGGCGGCGGCGTTCGAACCATTCCAACACCGGGTCCAGGAGTTGGTCCATCGTCTGGCACCGATGATTGCGGGTGATCTCCTCATGCAGGTGCCACCAGATGCGTTCGATCGGGTTCAGATCGGGGGCGTATTTCGGCAAAGAGTGGAGCACGATCCGATCGCCGTGCTCGGCCAGGTATTCACCCACCGCCCGGCTGGCATGGAAGCTGGCGTTGCCGCAGATCACGTGGATCTTCCGATAGCACCGCAATCGCCTCCGCAGTTTGTCGAGGGGCCGGATGAACAGCACCGAGTTGCGACCCTCGCCCTTGAGGCCCCCGGTCACCATCAAATCCCCCGTCCGCCAGTTGAGCGAACCGGCCAGATACCGCTTCTGATGGTTCCCCGGCGTCTCCACCTCGGCCTGCTGGCCGCGACGCATCCACAGGCTCCCGATCTTCGGGTTGCTGTTCACCTCCACCTCGTCCTGAAACACCGCGATCTCGTCCGGCGGCAGATTTCGCAGCAAAAGCCGCAGTCTCCGCAGAATCGCCGCTCGCTCGGGATCCTCGGGCCCCAACACGGGACGCGGACGACGCCAGACGATGTCTTCCCGATGCAGCCAGTCCGGAACGGTCTGCCGACTGACTCGCACCGATCCGATTTCCAGAAGCAACACCGCCAGGCATTCACATGTCCATCGACTCCGGACGAAGCCGAAGTCCCGCGGAACCTTGGTCGTGACCCAGGTCACCACCCACGTGGTCAGCCACCGACCATACTGTGACCGGCTCCCGCGTCGCTGGCCCGTGAGGGCCTCTACTCCGCCGGCCTCGAACCGCTTTTTCCGTCGGTCGATCGTCCGACTGCTACAACAGGGCCGATTGGACCCACGACCAACTCCCTCCATCTCCCAGCAACAACACAATATGGGCCCGACGCCGAACCGCAGGATCGGGATGTCGTCGATACATCTCCATGAGTCTCTTGCGTCCAGCCGGCCCCAGACCGACAATGCCCTCCATGGCTTCGTCTCCAGGGTAACGGGAATCCGTTCAACAACCGATCACCGCTATCCCGGGGGCACCCACTTTCCCTTTCAAGAGGAGCTATTCAGCCGTCCGCGAAGGCGTTTGTGCTGATATCGAGCGTTCCGGCGGCGTTGGCGTCCACGACAATGCCTGACCCGCGATGATAGGTGTACGCTGAAAGTACACTCGCTGTGGACGATACAGTAGATACAGATATCTACACGTATAGATCTGTAATGATCCCAGACAACGGCGATCGTCGTAGGCGAGGGAAGGTGGGGCTGTTCCGCTACCCGGGGCCGTTGGGGCCGGTGAAGGCGGATTGGAAGGCGGCGTAGTCGTCCAGGGCGGGCGGTGGGGGGCGGTGGGGTCAGAGCGCCTTTAGGCGTTAGTGACTCGCGTTCTCATCGTCTTGGCCCTGCGTTGTGGTTGCCGAGGGGAAGCCTCGATCTGCCGCATCGCCGAATCCACGCTGGAAGGCGAAGTGTATCCGTCGGGGCCACCCACCCGGGTTGCCATCCCGGCGCGCCGGGAACCTGTCTCCATCCACTAACGACCAAGAGCACTGGAACCCCACTCTCCCTCTCTCCCTGTTCCTCCGTCGTGTTGTCCAGGGCCGGGCAAGAATTGGCCTACGCGGACCACCTCGTCAAATGACGTCGCAAGAACTGTCACGGAGTCGCTCAGTGTCCGCTCACTCGCTACAGAGCCAAGCAAGGCCACATCACATTGGACAAGGCGGAAAACGTAGGCTGCTTCGCGGTCATACCAGAGAAGACACAAGCCCTCACCGTCGATCCGCTTCCCGATTGGCACGAGTCCGCGTAGCGGGTCAAATGGGCGGATAGGCATCTCCTCTACTAGGGCAACTACTTCGCCCGGACTCATCCACATGAAGTGCGGTAGACTGCGTAGTCGCTCGGCGGTTTGCGAATGCGGGATACTCGGACGCGCTAGCTTGCCCTTGCCGGCAGAAAATGCGACGATCATTCCGCAGATCGGCAATTGTTGATATGTTCCGAGCATCCATCCATATTCGGGGACGTTAAGCAACGGCTCTAGAAGTCGGATCTCGTGCGCGGGGGCAACGTATCCGGGAAACTCAGCCGCGCGTCCGCTAGCGTATCGTAGATTTCCCAGCCAGCCTCCGCAGCAGGGTTGGCTTTGTCGTCGGCCCAAGCGGGTCGCTCAGGTGGATCGACCAACTCCTCCATCTCGTGCACACAGAAGACGGCCCACCCAGCGTCTTCAATCTCCGCTAGAGTCGGCGCAATCAAGTCACGGTCGATGCCCTCATATCCCTTGGAGAATTTTCTCAGCTCCTCCGGGCGATCACACGTCCACGAGCACTCTTCACAGCTGAAGCAGAGCGAGCCATTCGGCTTTTTTGCAATGAGCATCTCGCCTTCCTGCCCGCATCGTGGACACCACTCTGGGTAATACCGTGTTCGGCATCTCGTCATGGGATCACTGGTTGCGCGGTAAGTACATTGACGCTTTCCTTGATGGCGAGGCGAGCGGAAGACAGCGTTGCCTGTCCCATCCCAGCCACGTTGCCATGCGATCAAGCGGTCGGCGTTCACGCGGGAACATTCCGCAGCTTAAAAACGGTCCTTCTTCAACGGACGGCTACAGACGCCCAATTCGATTCCATTCGATGAGCACGTAGAAGTCGTCGTCAGATGTAAGCTCCTCGGCTAGCATCCCCTCGGCAACCGCGACTTGCATCCATACACCGTCACGGTCATGTGTGTCCGCCCACCCCCACCCTTCGTCTGCCACTTGAACAGTTCGCAACGGCGCGATTCTCCGAAGTCGATACATCCGCTGCACAATCAATCGGTAAAGCCTGACGACATCTTGGGTTACCCACATTCCATTCAAATCCCAAGGAAACCTCCCCCAGGCTGCCGATACGTGGCGCTGAAGATAACCTTTGCCACGCCCAGCCGCAAACGAGCCGAGCGGTGGTCAGTGCGGTGGTGGATTCGGTGGCCCGGCCGACGCGGCTACGTGGTCGTAGACGGTGGCCAGGAAACCGATCAACGGGAATCCGCTGCGAGGTAGGGGCAGCGGGCCGAGACGTTGCAGGACTGACGGGAGATCCGCCTCGGGTGGGGCAGCCAATCTCTCCAACGTGGCTGGATCTCCCCAGAATGAGCGTGGATCGGTTGGAAGGTCGCCTGGCGGGTCGATCGACGAGGCGACAGCTTCCGTAGGCGCGACACCGCGCGAGCTGAAGCTCACAGCTCGTTTGGGGGTCGGATTCTGGCGTGAGTCGGCCACGATTACTCCTCCGCAACTGCCTCGCTGGACAACCGAATGTATTCGCCCAACTCCTTGGTGGACAGATTCGTGAGCCACCCGTCCCCGCTGCTCATGATCTCCTCAGCCAAAGCGCGTTTGTCTTCCAGCAGCTGATCGATGCGCTCTTCAATGGTACCGATGCACACGAACTTGTGGACCTGGACGCGGCGGGTTTGACCGATGCGGTGGGTGCGGTCCGTGGCCTGAGCTTCTACCGCCGGGTTCCACCAGCGATCGAAGTGGAAGACGTGGCAGGCGGCCGTCAAATTGAGCCCGAAACCGCCCGTCTTGAGCGACAGGACAAACACGCGGGTGTCGCCCTTGGCTTCCTGGAAACGCTCGACCATTTGATCGCGTTGAGCAGCAGAGGAGCCGCCGTGCATGAGCAGCACCTCGGTATCCAGGTGTTTGCTCAGCAGTTCGTGCAACAGAATGCTGGCCTGACGATACTGGGTGAACACCAGGGCAGCCTCGCCCTCCTCCATCACTTCTTCCAGCATCTCGACTAGCCGTTCGCATTTTCCGCTTCGACCCTCCAGCGGTCCGTTGTCGCGTAGGAATTGGCGGGGGTGGTTGCAGACCTGTTTGAGCCGGGTCAGGCCGGCAAGAATCACGGCTCGTCTGCGGATGCCGATGGCTGAGTCGGCTGCGCCTAGCATGTCGTTGACGATTAGCTCGTAATGGTGAGCCTGTTCGACGGTCAGGTTGCAGAACACGCGCATTTCCATCTTCTCCGGAAGATCGCAGGCGACTTCCGGATCCGATTTCAGTCGACGCAGAAGGAAGGGCCGGATCAATCGGCGAAGTTGGGCGCTGCGCTCCTTGTCGCCGAGCTTCTCGATGGGCACCGCGAAGCGGGTCCGAAACTCGCTCGCCGATTGCAGGAGGCCGGGGTTGAGAAACTCGCTGATCGACCAGAGGTCCGAAAGGTGGTTCTCGATCGGCGTGCCGGTCAGGGCGACCCGCCTCAGTGTGGACAGCGAACGGATGGCCCGGGCCTGGGCGGTGTTGGGGTTCTTGATCTTCTGGGCCTCGTCCAAAGCCACTCGGTGCCAGCGAACTCGAGTCAGGTCGCTGCCGGATCGAGCGACGAGTCCGTAGGTGGCCAGCACGACATCCTGCTGCCCGACCAAGGCGTCAAAGGCTTCGCCCGTAGGCCGATCCGCACCTTGATAAACCAGTACCCGCAGTTTCGGGGCGAAACGCCCGATTTCCCGCCTCCAGTTGCCCACCACCGACATGGGGGCCAGCAGCAGGGTCGGGCCCACCGGTTCACCGGTCTGCCGTTCGTGAAGCAGCAGGGCGATGAGCTGGATCGTTTTTCCCAGTCCCATGTCGTCGGCCAGGCAGGCACCGAGTCCGAGCGACTCCAGGAACACCATCCACGATAGGCCTCGGGTCTGATAGTCACGCAGAGTTCCGCAAAAAGCGGCCGGCTGATCGACCAAGGTCAGATGGGCGGTCGGCATTTGTCCGAGCAACTGCTCCAGCCAGGAGGCTCCTTCGAGCCCGACAACGGGCAGACCGCTATCCGTGTTGATCGCTCCGCTGCCCAGACGCAGCAGCTCACCGAGCGATCCTTGCCCGCCGGGATGCCGGTCGATGAATTCCAACGCCGCTCGAACCTTGTCCGGATCGACTTCCAGCCATTGCCCGTGCAGTCTAACCAGCGGAGCGGTGGTGGAGGCGAGGTGTTCCACGTCTTCGGCCGACAGCTCGTTGTCGCCCACGGCCAGACGCCAGTTGAAATCGATCACGCTCTCCAGGCCGAATCGACGGAGCGAAACTCCGCCTGAGTCCTCCGACGAGGTGCCCGGCCGAGCAATGAGCTTCAAGCCCAGGTAGTGATCCGTCCTGGTCGCCCATTCGGGTAGGACGGTTCGGATCCCGTTTGCTTCGAGCAGCGGTGCCCCTCGGCGAATGAAGTCGTGGGCGTCGGAGGTCGAGAGGTGCACCTCGGTTGGACAGAACTCGGGAAGTGCTCTTTCGAGCTGAGGAAACAGCGGTGCAGCCCGTGCGAGTTCTGCGACGAGGAACTCACGGTGGCCGGTCAGTCGCGACTGCAGGACCGAGGGGGCCGACTCGTCGTCGTCAGGAACGGCGTCGATGGCAAGGACGCGGCCGTCTTCGGCGGATTCCAGGAAGAGGCGGAGCCTCCAGCGCAGCGTGCGGCCTTGCGGGGGAGGCGAGTCGAGGAACTCGGCAGGTTCCTCGAGGGCCAAGCAGAGTCTGGCCGATGCATCGGGTCCGGCCTGATCGACCTGACTCAGCCAAGATTTCAGTTGCCCAATGACATGAGCCAGTTCGTCCTGCGATTGCTGAATGGTCGGGTCCGCGGCGAGCAGGGCCGACAGCCAGCATACATCCCATCCGGGGGCGGTGGCAGCCCGTTCGTGGATCTGATCGAAGAACGAGTCGGCGGCGAGGTTTCGCCGAATGGTGGCATCCACGGTGGCGTGCAAGAACGATTCCAGGAGGGCGGCGGAGTTCAATGGCTTGGCTGTCGATGTGCCGTCGTCCGCAGTGGTGGACGGATCGGAAAGCGTTTTCGATCGGCCATTGAATCCCGGGGTTCGATCGCCATGCACCGCTCGGCACACCGGCGGCATCGCGGTGGCCATTTCTTCCAGCCACTGATGCTCGTGGCGATCCTGAACCACCAATCGCCAGCGAGCCGACAGGTGTCCATCGGGAGATTCGTGCAGGACCGGGATGAACTGCTTTCGCATTAACCCCGTGACAACATACCCCGCCAATTGTGCCCAGTACCGAAGCGAACTGCCCGTCGAAGAATCGTCCGTTGGACTAATCGAGGCCAGCAAGTCGAGGGCTTCGGATGGCCCGAATGTCAGCGTGGAGATTTGCCACGGGCGCATGTCCCAAGCAGTGGGCTGAGGTTCGGTTGGATCCACGGTACCAACGGGAGCCCCGCTCACAGGCTCGTCGGCCTGACATGGAAGCCACAAGGCGAGGACGGATTCAGCCGCGACGGCGGCGAGCAACCCATCCCCGCACAGTTCGCCGGCTGCGGCGTGAAGCTGATCGGCCGATAGGGCGCGGGGGTGGCGACGGGGCCCTTCCGAGCGGGTCCGGCCGGAGTCGGCCGTGACAGGTGGCGTGACGGATTGCGCACCATTCCACTCGCCCCAGAGGTGGAAGAGGCCGCCAGTCCACAGGCCATGCAGAATCACTGTCGGATCACTGCCCGTCATGGAAATCCCAGTAGTCCCGGCGCGCCGGGAGCGCTGCGCCGGCCGTACGATCACTCGTCCCCGATCTCGCCAAACCCGGTCACCCGGCTCCCGTCGGAAGCTATCCTACCGGATGCTTGCGTTGCCCGGCAAAAGGAGCGTTGGCCCGTTGGTTCCCGGGAGACATCGGCGTACAATCCTCGCTTCGCTCCCGAAATTGCTCGGGACAGGGCGCGGAGTCGAATCTCGTGGTGACCTTCTCGCTTCAATCGGGCTCGAACGGTAACAGCGTATACGTCGAAGCCGGCGGAACCCGCCTCCTCTTCGACGCCGGAATCAGCGGCCGGAAGGCCGAACAGCGGATGGCCACCCACAGGCGCGACATCCGCCGGGTGGACGCCGTGATCCTGTCGCACGACCATCGAGACCATACCGCGTGCGCGGGCATTTACCAGCGCAAGTACGGCCTGCCTATCTACACGAGCCCGATCACTGCCCGGGCGATCAAGCGCCACCTCGGCCCGGTGTCGGACGTGCGGCACTTTCGAGCGGGCGAGGTGCTCGAAATCGGCGAGGTCACCATCCACACCATCCGCACGCCACACGACGCCGTCGAGGGGGTCGTTTTCATCGTCGAGCACGAGGGAAAGCGGCTGGGCATCTTCACCGATCTGGGGCATCCGTTCGTCGGGCTGCTCGGCCTGCTGGAGTCGGTGGACGGTGCCTACCTGGAAACGAACTACGATCCGCAAATGCTGGAAGATGGTCCCTACCCGCCGCACCTCAAAGCCCGCATCCGTGGGCTCGGCGGGCACATCTCCAACGTGGAGGCGGCGGATCTATTGCGGCGTTGCGGGCGGCGCCGACCTCGATGGATCGCCATGGCCCATTTGAGTGCGGAGAACAACCGACCCGAGTTGGCCCTGGAAACGCAGAAAGAAGCCGTGGGGAAGGAATATCCCGTCCACCACGCCTCGAGACACGCGGTGTCGCCAATGCTGACCCTGTAGCGCGGCGTTCCGACCAAGAGCAAGATTATCCCAACCGCGACCGTAACAAGGAAGTGCATCAAGTCTGGGTGGCACGGTTTGGTACTCCAGGCCGTGGGATTGAGCGACAGCCCTCAGCTACCACCACGGCCTGGAGTACCAGACCGTGCCACCCGACCGGGTTATGAACCGGGCAGCGTCGGAGCCAACGAGAGCACACGGTCGGCCAGTTCGTCGCGGTTGTCGCGGCGCGCTCGGCCGGCGACCAGTTTCATCTGTTCGGCCATGTATGCCAGACTCCCGTCAGGATCTCCGGCGGTCTTGCTGCCCTGGGCGGTGCGCATGGCGGTGCTGTGGAACTCGTTGACCAGGTCGGTCAGGTAGTCTGCCTCTTCATCGTTGGAGGCTGCCTCGACTGTGATCCGGTCGAGGACGTCCTCTTTCCGGTCACTGCCGGCGCCGAACATTCCCGGCCACACGAACTTCATGGCCACCAGAGCGCCCACCACGACGATCAAGGGAAGCATTCGTTTCATGGTTTCACCTCTCCTGGAGTCAGCCGATCGGCTTCCAAGCTGCCAGCGCTACAGTAGGCGCTCTGGCTCGGCGGGTAAAGGGCGGGGGCCTTTGGCAGTCACATGGCCGGTGGGAGGCGACAGGTGGTTTCAATGGGATGGCTGGCCAACCTGCGTGACCGTACAATTCCGCCCATGCCGACGGTGTTGGAGGCTGACGGATTGACCAAGGTTTATGGCGGCACGCGGGATCCGGTCCCCGCGGTGACTGACGTGTCCCTATCGGTCGGGGAAGGAACATTTGTCGCCATCATGGGGGCCAGCGGATCGGGCAAGAGCACGTTGCTGCACTTGCTGGCGGGTCTGGACATGCCATCCGCGGGTCGGGTGCGCATCGAAGGACACGATCTGACGGCGATGAGCGACCATAAACGCACGCTGTTTCGACGGCGGCGGCTGGGGATCGTTTTCCAAGCCTACAATCTGCTGCCAGCGCTCACGGCGAGAGAGAATGTGGTCCTGCCGTTGATGGTGGACGGCGTCCGCCCTCGGTCGGTCCAGGCCAAGGTGGACGAACTCCTGCGCACGGTCGATCTCACCGCTCGACAAACCCATCGCCCGCAGGCGTTGTCGGGCGGCGAGCAACAACGTGTGGCCATTGCCCGCGCTTTGGTCAACGATCCAGCCATCCTGCTGGCCGACGAACCGACGGGCAATCTGGACTCCACCCACGGACAGGAAATCTGGCGGCTACTGAAGGCGCTGGTGCGCGACCACGGCCGGACGGTGATCGCCGTCACCCACGAAGCGCAGGGCGCCGCCCACGCCGATCGGATCATCGTTCTCAAGGACGGTCGCATAGTTGGGGAGATCGCAGCAGATGGCGGCTTCGATGCAGCATTGGTGGCAGCTCGCTACGCGGAACTGGCGGGCTAAGCCGGGGCGCTACGTCGCCGCCGTCGTGTCCATCGCCCTAGGCGTGGCCACCGTCGTTACGGTTACCTGTTTCTATGAATCCGTGCGCCTGGCTGTGGCTGATCGCGTGGTGGGCAACTGGCTGGGACGGGCCCATCTGACCGTCGAGCACTACATGGGCCATTGGGGGGTGGTCCATCAGAGCCTGGTCGGCGAAATCGAGCAACTCGATAACGTGCAGAACGTCGCTGTTCGTCTGCGGCGGCGGATGTCGCTCCATCCGCCGATCGCGTCGTCTGACGTCTCGTCGGCAGAATCGGAACCGCGGCCCATTGTGGTGGACGCCGTGGGGATCGATGCGGCCACGGAGTACGCATTCCGACCCTATGACGATGTGGATGGCCGGCGATTTGCGATCGGCGAGTCGGGTGTGGCGCTGGTCGAAGCGGATCTGGTCGCGGATTGGGGTGAAAGTCATGACCGGTTGGTGGTTCTGTCGAAGACCGTCACCACCTCCCCGCAATCATTCAAGATCGTAGGAACATTTCCCAGCCGGCGGCTGGCAAAGTTTCAGAACCCGGTAGTGATCCTGCCGCTCGAAGACCTACAAACCTTGCGAGGCGAACCTAACGCCGTCTCGTCCATAGACATCATGCTCGCGGATCCGTCCGCGGAGGAACTGTCCGCCGCCGCCAAGCGGATTGAGAGTCTGCTGCGAGCGCGTGGGCTGCCCTATCAGGTGACCAGCGCCGAGGCCACGCTCAAACAGCTCCACGAGGCGGAGAACGTGACGCATCTGATCCTGTTGCTGGTCGCGGTGGTCGCCATGATGACGTCGTTCTTCATCATTCTGACCACCATGGGCATGGGGATCGTGGAGCGCATCGCCACGCTGGGAGCCATGCGCTGTCTGGGCGTGACCCGCCGGCAGTTGGCGATGCTGGTGCTGTTGGAAGTTGCTCCACTCGGGGTGATGGGTATCGCCCTGGGAATCCCACTCGGCGCAGCCGTGACCTACCAGGGAGCTGCCCTCGTTCCCGAGTACGTCCAGGGCGTCACCCTAAGTCCATGGGGGATCAAACTGGCGGCCGCAGGAGGAGCGATCACGACCCTGCTGGTGGCGGCCATCTTGATTTGGCGCGTCTGCCGCGTCTCGCCACTGGCGGCGGCTCGGCCGCAATCGAGACCGACTTCGGTGGTGTGGACCGTGCTGGCGGCTGTCGTGGGCGTTGTACTGATCGTATTCCACGAGTGGCTCATCGCTGCTATTCCGTCAACGTGGTGGTTTCACCCGCTCATGGCGCTGGCTGGGTTGGCCACGGTCTACGGCGGGTACGTATTGATCGCCCCCCTGCTGGTCGCCACCGTCGGTAGGGTTTGTGTTGCGGTGGTGGCGGTGCCCATGCGATTGCCCGGCCCGCTGGCTCGAGATCAGATCGGCAAGGCCCACTGGCGCGGGGCGGGGGTGGCGTGGATGCTGATGGTCGGGCTGTCGCTGATCGTCTACATCGCGGTTCGCACAGAGAGCGTGATGGCTGCCTGGGATTTCCCCAGCCACCTGCCGGAGACGTTTGTCTGGTCGCCGAACCCGGTATCACCCGAGTTGGCGGAACGGATTGAAGCGTTGCCCGGGGTGAAGAAAGCTACGGTCGTTTGCGACATTCCCTGCCGAATCGGATCTGCCCCGGAGCCGGTGGAATCGCCATCGCTGCTCGATCGAATGCGCGGCGCCCTGCGCTCGAACCTGACTCCCCATACCTTCGTGGCCGGCGATCCCGAGGTGTTTCTGAGCATGGCCAAACTCGGGTTTCTACAGGGCGATCCGGACGAGGTGCGTGACAAGCTCTATGCGGGCGGATATGTACTCCTGCCGCCGCAAGCGGCCCGGGCTCTCGGATTGGGGATTGGCGATCAGGTGGAAATACACATCGGCGAGCGATCCGCCCAGTTCGAGGTAGCCGGTGTGGTGCAATCGCCGGCCATGGACATCGCCGTTACCTACTTCGAGGCGGAGAGCTACCTGATGGTCGCCGCCGCCGGGGCGGTTCTTGGAACGCTGGACGACGCCCGCAAGCATTTCGGCATCGACTTGGTGACCATGTTCATGATGAACGTCACCATTTCCGACCAACCGATTCCGGAGGAGTTCAAGGCCAAGACGGCGCCGAAGGTGGAAGACCGGCTGATCGCCCGGGCGCTTATGAAATGGCGTTCATCCATGCCCAACGAGACGGAGTTCCTCGATCGGCTAATTCCCAAGCTCGAACCCTGGCTGGCGAGTCAGAGTGTGGCACCGGTTTCTCACCGGTCAGAGGAAGGTGTGGTTCCCGGTGCCACTGGTGGCTTGCCCACCAGTGCCGGAGGTGGGCCCGTGCTCCTGTCGCCGGAGGACCGAAGCGAATTGAGACTGTATTCACAAGCGTTTCGCGACGTAGCGGTGCAATGGTCAGCCCTTAGCCCGCTGCATCGGTGGGAGGCGTTTCGAGAACAGATTGTCCTTCGACGGGTGGCCCGGATCATGGATCGACCGGACGCGGTCATGGCTTCGGTGCGTCGATTGAAGGCCAGCATCATGCAAGACATTCGCAAAGCCATCGTCCTGTTGAACATCATGCCGGCCGTCGCCTTGGCCGTCGCCGCCCTTGGGGTGGCCAATCTGATGATGGTCAACGTCACCTCCCGCACCCGCGAGATCGCGGTGATGCGGGCCGTCGGGGCCACCAAGAGTCAGATCGTGCGCCTGGTGCTGACCGAAGCAATGAGCTTGGGCACGGTGGGTTGCATCCTGGGCGTGATGTTGGGGATGCACACCGCTCGGAGCATGAACCGCCTAACCACACAGTTGCTCGGGTTTGAGCCGGTGTATACGGTGCCGTGGATGCACATCGGGGTCGGCGTGGCGTTCACCTTTCTGATCTGTCTGATCGCCGGTATCGGCCCCGCCCGGCACGCCGCTCGCAACAACATCATCGCCGCTATTCAAAGCGCCTGAGCCGTCGCTGGCAGTCACACGAATTACAGCCACGCATCCACCCGTGCGGTCGTGCATGAGCAAATCGACTATTGGCGTGCTGCGTCCGAGAGGGGTTTGCGAATCGATTCGGCCGCCGCGGCTGGATCCCGCGATGCGATCACCGCCCGACACACGCACACGCAACGGGCACCGACCTCCGCGAGTCGCTCGGCACCCTCCCGGTCGATCCCGCCGATGGGTACGATCGGCAGGCCGGTCTTGGCCATCGTCTCGCGCACGATCTCCGGACCGAGCGGCGTGGATTGCGGCTTGATCGTGGTGGGGAACATCGGACCGATGGCAATATAATCGGGGCGGGCTTGGATCGCGGCCTCGATCTGTTGTTGATTGTGCGTGCTCAGTCCGATTGATGTGCCAGGTGCGACGATTCGCCGGGCTTCGACGACGCTCATGTCATCCTGCCCGAGATGGACGCCGTCTGCCTGAACTATTCGGGCGATGTCAGGACGGTCGTTGATGACCAGTAGCACGTCGCGCGACGCACACAACTCACGCAACCGGCGGCCGCGTTCCAGGAGCAGGCCATCGGGCAGCGTCTTCTCGCGCAACTGAATGCAGTCCGCCCCACCGTCGATGGCAGCCACCGCGGTGTCGCACCAGTCATGGTGACACTCGGATTCCGTAATGATGACGTACAACCGCACCTCGGCAAATCGCACCCGCGCGTCGCGCGTGATGGTGAGCTTGCGTTCCAGCTCGTAGCTGCGGTACCGGAGCTGCTCCACGGCGCGGGCCACGACCGGGTCGAACGTCTTGGCGCATTCTTCCAGTACGCGCAACGATTCCCCGACCCGTTTGGCCGCAGCCGTGGCCACGTCGCCCAAGTCGCTTCGTGAATACTCAGCCTGCGTTTCGAGCGTGGTGCCGACGTCGCCCTCGATGTCGCGACACCGGATCGCCCGCCGCAGTGACGGTGTGTCAAAGGCTGCACGCAGTTCGTGGCGCAGCCGCTTGGCTGATTCGGCAAGTGCGGGATCGTCCAGCGCCAAGCGGGCCAACTCTTCAAGCACGCGAATGCCCTCGCGGGCACGGTTCAGATTGGCGTCGATTAGCCGTGCGGTTGTTGGATCCAGGTCCATGGAATGGTCGGGCGTCGTATTGCTCCGTCGATCACAGCCCGGTCAACCGAAATCGGCAAACGAGCCGCGGACTTCAGTCCGCGCGGTCTTGCGCACATCGGCGATCGCCCATTGACGGAGGAGACGCTACATATCGCCCAGCAGATGACCCATCCTGCGTTTCTTGGTCTTGAGGTACTCGACGTTGTACTTATTCGGTTTGATAACGATGGGCACCTGCTCGACAATGTCCAGGCCATATACCTCCAGTCGGCGCACTTTCTTGGGGTTGTTGGTCAAGATGCGTAGCTTGCGTATGCCCAAGTCGTGACAAATCTGGGCCCCCACGCCGTAGTCGCGCCGATCCACCGGCAGGCCCAGCTTCTCGTTGGCCTCGACGGTGTCCAGCCCCTCCTCCTGCAGCTTGTACGCTTTGAGCTTGTTGTGCAGACCGATTCCCCGCCCTTCTTGGCGCAGATAGATCACCGCCCCCTTGCCCTGCTTTTGCACGGCCTTCATGGCTGCATGAAGCTGCTCGCGACAATCGCAGCGAATCGAATGGAACGCGTGACCGGTCATGCACTCCGACTCGACACGCACCAGGATCGGTTCCGGATGGATGATCGGTTTGCCCGCATCGTCGAGCGCACCGATGCCGCCGCAGCACAACGCCAGGTGCGGCTCGGGATCGACCGGCGAGTGGTACTCGATCAGGGTGAACTCGCCGAACGCGGTCGGCATGTGAATGGTTTCGCCGCGGTGAACGAACGGCTCGCGCTGCATACGATGCTCGACGATGTCGGCCACGGTGTAGAGGTTGATCCCGTGCCTCTTGCCGAACTTCACCAGATCGGGAAGGCGCGACATGGTGCCGTCGTCGTTCATGATTTCGATCAGCACAGCCATCGGCTTGAGGCCGGCCAGGCGACACAGGTCGATGGATCCTTCGGTCTGGCCCGCCCGTACCAGCACCCCACCCTCGACACCCATCAGCGGGTTGATGTGCCCCGGACGAACCAGGTCGGCCGGGCGCGTGTCGGCGGCCGTGGCGACCTCGATCGTCTTGGCCCGATCGTGGGCCGATACCCCGGTAGTCACGTCGAACCGGGAATGGGCATCGACCGACACGGTGAACGCCGTCGAGTAGCGCGACGTGTTCTCCGGCGTTTGCAGCGGGATGTTCAACTCCTCACAGCGCTCGCGGGTCATGGGCAGACACAACACCCCCCGACCGCGGGTGAGCATGAAGTTGATCGCCTCGGGTGTGATGAACTGGGCGGCCATGACCAGGTCGCCTTCGTTCTCGCGATCCTCGTCGTCGGCCAGGATGATCATCTTGCCGGCCCGCAGGTCATGGAACGCCTGCTCGATGGGACTGAACGGATCTTTGCTCATGATGGACTCGATTTCTCCTGATCGGCGTGGTGCTGGCGGGCGAATCGGTTTCCCACCACCAGATAATCCACCGCCGCCGCAATAGCCAAACCGCTGGCCGCCCACCAAAACAGGGGCGAAGCCTCCCTCAGCCGAGGCGGCAGGTCCGGCGACACCAGAACCACCGCGATCATGAACAATTGTAGCAGGGTGCAGGTTTTTCCCAAGGGCCTCGGCTCCACGAAAAACTGACCCGTGGTCAGGTAAACCAGCCCGAATCCGAGGATAATCAGCAGATCCTTGCCGATAGCGATGACCGGCACCCAGTTGGGAATATCCACGCCCGCCGCCTCTGCCGGCCCCGTGGCCAGTAGAATCACGCAGGAGGTGATGAGCAGCTTGTCAGCTACCGGATCCAGAAACCGTCCCAGTGGGGTCTCCTCGCCGAGTCGCCGGGCCAGATAGCCGTCCAATGCGTCGGTGAGGCTGACCGCACAAAACAGCCCCAACGCCACGTGCCGTGCGTGCTCCCATTCGCCAAGATTGAGCAGACAAATCACCAGCGGCGCGACGAACAGGATGCGAGCGATGGTGAATCGGTTTGGCCAGTTCAGCCATTTCATGCGACAGGCTCGCTCGATGATCTCGTGGGACCGACTTTCCAGTTGTGGGACCAAGCACTCCAGTCGGTCAAGTCGGCCCCAGCTTGCTCTTGAGCCAGCTTCTCGCCCGGTCAAGCGCGTCGGGGACCTTGCTCGGATCCTTGCCGCCGCCCTGGGCCAGGTCAGGCTTGCCCCCACCCTTCCCGCCGACGATCGGTGCGATCTCGCGTATCAGATCGCCGGCCTTGAGGCCGCGTTCGACCGCTTTCTTGGACATGCCGGCCAGCAGTGTCACCCGCCCCTCACCCGCCATGGCCAACAGCACCGCTGAAGCATCGCATTTCTGTCGCACCCAATCGATCGCCCCGCGCACCTGGTCAGCCGGTGCTTGCGGAACCTCGCCGACAACGATGGTAACGCCGCCGACTTCTTCTGCGGATTCCAGCAGCGTCGCCACCACCTCCATCACCGCCCCGCCGGCCGCAGCGTCCTGCTTCTTGCCGCGCTGCTTGACGATTTTCTGGAGCTCAACCAGGGCATCGCGAATCTGATGCCGCTTCACCACCGGGATGACAGCTTCGTCGAGGTTCTTCTGGAACGTGGGCAACCACTCCGCCAGATCGTCACCCGGGTTTTCCACACGAGCGTATACCTGAGCAGTCAGCGAATCGCCCTGACCCGCTGCCGCCTTGGCCGCGTCACCGGAAATACCGACCACGCGCCGAACACCCTTGCCCACCCCTTCTTCGCTTATCAATACGAATCGTTCCGCCTCACCGGAGCGCTGGAGATGCGTCCCCCCGCAGAACTCGACGGAGTATTGCATCCACTTCTCGTTCTCCGGTGACTTGAGCAGCCAATCGGATCGATCAACCTCCTTGCCGTCCTCTTCGGTAATAGGTGCGCCGATCGAGACGACGCGCACGCGGTCCGGGTACTTCTCCCCGAACACCGCCCGTAGCGTGTTGATCTCCCGCGCCTCGGCTTGCTCGACTTCCTGGGTAAAGACCTGATGATCGGCCTCAATCTGCTCGCGACAAAGTCGTTCCACGTCCGCGATCTGCTCGTCAGTCATTGGACTACGAGTCGAAAAGTCAAACCGCGTCTTGTCCGGATCGACCAGCGATCCCTTTTGCTGCACATGGTCACCCAACACCTTCCGCAGCGCCCAGTTCAGAACGTGCGTCGAGGTGTGGTTTTGCGTTGTCGCGTGGCGAGTCTCTTCATCTACATGCAGTTTCGCCTCCGCCAAGTCTCTTGTGCGGGGTGCCCGTATGTTTGAGAGACCATGTGTGCTGCCAACTTGAAGTGGAGTCTGAGCCTTCACGGCACCCAACGTGCACTCGCCCAAATGAACATAGACATTGTTGACTTTCTGCGTATTATCGACGCGGAATCTCCAAGCGCCGACTGGATCAGTTATTTCTCCGCAGTCGCCGATCTGTCCGCCCTGTTCAGCATAAAAGGGTGTCTCGCGGAGGATGAGGGCGCCCTCCTCGCCTTCGCCAAGCTCACTCACGGAAGCAGCTAGATCGCCTCCTTTCCGGATATTGAGAACGTAGGACTCACCGTGCATCGATTCGTGACCGACGAAGTTCGTTTTCGCAAGTCGTTGAAAGTGGCTCGGCGAAATCGCCACGCCAGTCTTCGAGGTAGTTCGCGCGAGTTCGCGTGCCTTCTCCATCAGTTGCTCGTATTTGGTGACATCGACAGTCATCCCACATTCTTCGGCCATCTGTTCCGTCAAATCGATCGGGAAGCCGTAGGTGTCATGCAACCTAAACGCTTGCTGTCCCCCAATTCTGGGCGTCCTGCCGCAGAGGTCTCGGACGATAGTGGATGAGATCTCGCTTAGGCGGACCCGTAAGATGAGTTCGCCACCAGAAATGCGTGACAGCTCAAACCAATAATGCTCTGGCTCAGGAACAGTGAGATTACCTTCGTAGACAATGTCTTCGGTTAGGCCAGAACCTCGCCCAAGAAG
>JADFPW010000342.1 GCA_022562105.1 Planctomycetota bacterium | reverse complement strand
GACCACCTCGCCGCGAAAGAACAGAATGGATTCCGGGTCGAAGTCGATGGGCTCGTCGCAGCCGTGCCGACGACCGAGCACAAACTGGGCGCCCTCAGCCACCACGCGAAACGGCTTCAGGTCCAGACCGACTTGTAGCTCGCGTCCAAGTGGAAACCCGTTGACGACAAAGCGAGTTCGATCGCGCCACCGCTCGACAGCCGCGTCACGATCCCAACGAACGAGCATCGGACCACTGCCGTCAACCGCCGAACGCGCCACACTCCCGGTCGCGGAGCGAAACAGACTGTCTGCTTCACTCCGCAGTTCGCCGCGAACCTCCTCGGCTCCAGCCGAAGCAAATAGGACAATAACCGCCGCCAAAACCCGCACTGACCCGTATGCTCTCACCACTCCATCCTCCTGACTTCCCTCAAATACCGCGTCGTCCGCACCCACAACTATGAGCATTCCCCGAACCGGGCCAGCACGAAGCCGACGTCCAGCGGATCGACGAGGCCGTCGCCGTTCTGGTCCGCGATCGCGCAGTCCGGATCGCCGCCGTTCACATCGCATCCAAAGCGTGCGAGCACGAATCCGGAATCGAGCGGATCGACGAGCCCGTCGCCGTTGGCGTCGCCTTCGCATGCGAATTGGCATTGATTCAGCAGCACGGAGACGGTACCACCAAAAAAACTGGTCACGGCTAGGTCGGGCACTTGGTCGCCGTCCAGGTCGCCGATCGCTACGGAGTTAGGCCCGTCGCCGGTGCTGTAGTCTGCTGTTGTGGCGGCGAAAGTCCCGTTGCCGACCCCCAGGAGCACCGAGACAGTGTCGGCAGTCCTGTTCGCTGTGGCCAGGTCGGGTACCTGATCGCCGTCTAAGTCGCCGATCGCTACGCATCGAGCCCCCGTGCCAGCGGGGTAGTTCACAGTGGCGGCAAACGTCCCGTCGCCGAGCCCCAGCAGCACCGAGACGTCGTTGCTGCCGTCGTTCGCCACTGCCAGGTCGGGCACCTGATCGCCGTCCAGGTCGCCGATCGCTACGGAACGGGGCTCAACCCCCACGCCGTAGGTCACATCTGCGGCGAAGGTGCCATCGCCGATCCCCAGCAGCACCGAGACGTTGTCGCTCCAGCGGTTCGCCACGGCCAAGTCGGCGTGCCCATCCCCGTCCAGATCGCCGATCGCTATGCGCTCAGGCCCCTCGCCGACGGGGTAGCTCACTGGGGCGGCAAAGGTTCCGTCGCCGAGCCCCAGCAACACCGAGACGTTGTCGCTTAAGTTGTTCGTGACGGCCAAGTCGGGCACGTGGTCGCCGTCCAGATCGACAATGCCTACACAAGCTGGCCCGTCGCCGGCGAGGTAGCTCACTGCGGCGGCAAAGGTTCCGTCGCCGACCCCCAGCAACACCCAGACGTCGTGGCTTCCAAAGCTCGCCACGGCCAGGTCGGGAACCTGATCGCCATCCAGATCGCCGATCGCTACGAACTCAGCGAATTCACCGGTGGCGTAATGCACCGCGGCGTCAAACGTTCCGTCGCCGAACCCTAGCAGCACGGACACCGACCCCAAAAGTTTCGGGTAGATCCCGACGTTCGCCACGACCAGGTCGGGCACCTGGTCCCCATCCAGGTCGCCGATCGCTGTGAAGTTAGCATCTTCGCCGGTTGGGTAGTCCACCGCGACGGCAAAGGTTCCGTCGCCGACCCCAAGCAGCACCAACACGTCCCAGCTGCCGAAGTTGGCCACAGCCAAGTCGGGCACCTGGTCGCCGTTCAGGTCGCCGATCGCTACGGATTCAGCCTCCGGGCCGGCGATGTAGTCTACCGCGCCGGCAAACGTCCCGTCGCCAACCCCCAGCAGCACCGAGACGGTGTCGCTGCCCTCGTTCGCCACGGCCAGGTCGGGCACTTGGTCGCCGTTCAGGTCGTCGATCGCTACGGACCGAGGCCTGTCTTGGGCAGCGTAATTCACCGCCGCGGCAAACGTGCCATGGCCCACTCCCAGCAACACCGAGACGTTGTGGCTATTGAGATTCGCCACCACCAGGTCGGGCACTCGGTCGCCGTTCAGGTCGCCGATCGCTACAAACTGTGGGTTGTCGCCGGCGGCGTATCGCGCGCCGGGGAACAACGGACAGTCCCCCGCAGGCTGGGCCGCAGCACCGACTGGGGCAAACCCGACCGCCAAAACCAACACCACCAGTGACTTTCGAGATCGCATGTTGCGTCCTCCTTCTGGGCCAGGCTTCAATGCCACATCGACCCGACCGGGAAACCTCTTCGGCCCCACAGCAGGACCGGATGACCCCAACGGGAACCGCATTATACACCTTCGGTGAGGCAAAACGCGAGGCGAGACCCAAAGAGGCGGGTCCCCCATTCTTCCCCAGTCGAAGGCCGCAGATTCCGATCTATCGGGGTCGAATAGCAAGTTGAGGTCGAGAGCAGCGGCGGGACGTACAAAGACCGATTCCAAGTGGCAGATCGTCCCTCACCCTTGCCTGACCAAGAGGATCGAGCACCCCGTTGGACGCCTGCCGGCGCTCAGCGTACGCAACCATGGATCTGGAGAGTGTATAAGACCTACGCGCATGTGGACCCTCCTCGCCCCGGGGGCAACAACCCCGCCCAGTACTCCTGCCCGAGGCGGCGAGATCTTGCGGGCGGCATTGTCTTTCTTGCGGGTGTGCCCTAGCTTGGGCCGCGCCTCTGGCCGCGTTCTCCTGAACGGATGAGCGGTGGCCATCCAGCCTGTCGGAGGAGAATGGGACGGGTGATCCCGCCGTCGCTCTTCGATGGGCAGGGGGTGGACGAGGAATACTAGAATGGCCCCAATACGCCGATCGTCTAATCTGGCGAAGCTAGAGGCGCCCTCGAGTGGCGGGATCTCGGACAGTGATCGTCAGCGGCGCTGCCGGTGGATGTGGCCGGGCGAAACGGCCTGGAACAGGAGCAGCGATGAAGTCGGACCGACGATGGTGCCGTTGGACTGACCGGTTTCCGGTCCCCAATTGGATGAGGGTGGCTCCCGCAGCGCACGCAGTCTTGCTCGGCGTGCTCGTGGTCCTGCTCACCGGCTGCGAAGAGAGATCGCAAGCGAGCCAACCCGCCGCGACAAGCCAACCAGGCCGGGCAAAACCCAACATCATCTTCATCATGATCGACACACTGCGAGCCGATCGGCTCGGGGCCTATGGGCATCCCGGCCACCTGACCCCCACCATGGACGCCCTCGCGTCGGAAGGCGTTCTATTCGAGAACTGTGCGGCCCCGGCCCCGTGGACGCTTCCCTCCATCAGTTCGATGTTCTGCTCCTACTACCCCAGCGTGCATAAGGCGACGACCTATCACGCGGAGCCGGACAAAGAAAGTCGAATCAGCAGACGCGTGACGATGTTCGATAAGGACGACGAGTTACTGACTATCCCGAAGTTCCTGAAGCAGCAGGGTTATGCCACCGCTGCGATCAGCGCCAACCCGTTTATCCGTGCAGAGCACGGCTTCAGCGGCGGGTTCGATTTCTGGGCGGATTGCCTGACGTCGGAGGGGGGCGAGGCGATCAGCGCCGCGGCTTTGGACTGGCTTGATCAGCGCGGCGAGTCGCGGGCACCCTTCTTCCTCTACCTTCACTATATGGACGTGCACGGCCCCTACGATGCCGAGCCGGAGTTCCTGGACCCGCTGGTAGAACGAGTCGAGAAGGATCCCGGTCGTCGGCTGACGCCTCGTGAGTTCAGCCGGCTCAGCAGATGGTTACGGACCCCCCCCCGGAACGATTCAACACCTGGGCGATTCGAGGAGCTGAAATGGTATCGCGACTATTGGGTAGCCCGGTACGAAGCGGGCGTTCGCGAGATGGACCAGGTGTTGTCAAACCTTGTTGACACCCTCAAGGCCAATCAGCTTTGGGAAAGCGCGTACGTGATACTGGCCAGCGATCACGGCCAGGGACTCTGCGAACACGGTTCTTGGAATCATGGTTCCAATCAGTTTCAAACCGTTCTTCACGTTCCGCTGGTGCTTCGCTGGCCCGGAGTTCTTCCGCCCGGCCAGCGAGTCTCGCACCGGGTCCGCCTGATTGATCTACTCCCCACGTTGGTGGACCAACTGGGCGGATCGCTGCCCAGCGATCTCCAAGGGGAATCGCTCATGCCGCTCATTCTGAAGCAAGCAGGGGCGGCGAATCGGATTGCATTCGCCGAGTCGCGGAAAGGATCCCTGGAAAGCGGACACGAGAAGAAGGCCATATTCAGCGGCCACTGGAAGCTGACTCGAACTACCAAGAAGAAAGGCGCACCCGATATCGTCGAAACAACCTACAGCCTGTTCAACCTCACACGCGACCCCGGCGAGTTCAACGACCTGGCGACATCTCATCCGGAGAAGGTGGCCGAGCTGCGGCAGCTACTCGAACAGCAGATCAAACGAAACAGCGAGCTGGGGCGCGGCGTAATCGCCCACGAGCACATTCTCTCCGATCAAGCCGCTCGCCGCCTGGAAGCCCTGGGATACGTCGGCGAAGACGACGAAGATTACGAATGACGAGGAGCCACCGGGATCCTTCGCAACGTCCATGTGGGTCTCGGATCCTATGGACACTCCCCGAATCGGGCCAGGACGAAACCGCTGTCGAGTGGATCGACGCTGCCGTCGCCATTCTGATCGGCGGCATCGCAGGACGGATCGCCGGTGCCTACCGGGCAGCCGAATCGGGCGAGCACGAACCCCGAGTCAA
>JADFPW010000341.1 GCA_022562105.1 Planctomycetota bacterium | reverse complement strand
ATTCCGCGCACCCTGCACATGGCCATGATCGGCATTCGGGACATCTCATCGCTGGCGACGCCGCCCGCGGATCGGCGGGCCATCGCCACCCAGGTCCGAGCGTTCGACGAGGGGCTGATCCGATCCGCCATTCTGCGGGAACTCAACCGCGAGGGGCAGGTCTTCTTCCTGCACAACCGCGTGCAATCCATTCAGGCCATGGCCGACACCATTGGGCGAATCGTCCCCGAAGCCCGCATCGCCGTCGGGCACGGACAGATGAAAGAGGGCGAGCTGTCCAGAGTCATGACCACGTTCGTGCGTCACCAAGCGGACGTGCTGGTCGCCACGACGATCATCGAGAGTGGAATCGACATCCCCAACGCCAACACCATCTTCATCAACGACGCCGATCGATTCGGATTGGCCGATCTGCATCAGCTCCGAGGCCGTGTGGGCCGCTCGCACCATCGCGGGTATTGCTATCTGCTGCTGCCGACGAAACGGCCGATCACCGCCAAGGCCGCCAAACGACTCAAGGCGGTCGAAGAGTTCAGCGAGCTGGGGGCTGGGTTCCGCATCGCCATGCGCGACTTGGAGATTCGCGGGGCGGGCAACGTTCTCGGCCCGGAGCAGAGCGGGCACATCGCCTCGGTGGGCTATGAGATGTACTGCCAGCTGCTCGAACGGGCGGTCAGGCAGCTACGGGGCCAACCCGATCCGACGCCCACGCCGGTCCATCTGGAGCTGGATGTCACCGCTCAGATCCCCAAGCACTACATCCCCGCAGCCCGTTCTCGCATCGACATCTATCGTCGCTTGGTGTCCTGCTGCACCATCGAGGACGTCAAGCAGTTAGAGAACGACCTGAACGACATGTTCGGAAAACCGCCCGATGCGGTCGAGCGCTTGATCGAACTGGCGGAATTGCGCATCCTGGCCCGTAGATGGAAGATCCAATCGATCATCTTGCAACGTCCGGACGTGGTCTTCAGGCTCAGCTCGCCTCGATCGGCGACCGAAGCCTTGGCCGACGGCCCGGGAAGCGTACAGATGCCGGATCCGCACACGGCCCATCTTCGACTTCCATCGAACTACCTCGAGCCGGGGACGCTGCTGCCCGTCATTCGACGCTTGCTATCCCGAACTCAGCCGCCGGGATCGGACGCGAAGGACGAAACCGCTGTGGCGAGTCCGACAGGTGGGGTTCTGCGACCCGGCTCGATGCAAGAACCCGGTCGGATTGGACACGAGCCGGCGGCCCCGGTAGGCCACCAGCGAAGCGTAAGACGTAACTGATTCAACGGGATTGTCCAAATGCCACGAAAGTGTATCCATCGATCTAGGAAGTACGCAAAAGGCAAGAGGCAAGAGGCAAAAGCCCCACCCTCTTGCCTTTTGCCTCTTGCCTCTTGCCTTTTAGTGCTTGGCCTGCTCCTGATGCTGATCACCCCGGCGTGCCGGTTGCCGTCGTTCAATCCCCTGGGCATGCCGGTTCCGAAAGAGACTGCACGCAAGGCATCGAAATCGTCGCCCCGTCCATCGGCGAGCCCAAGTGTCATCGAATCAGAGGCCGCATCGGATGCGGTATTGGAAGTGGCCGGTACCGTCATCACCAGTGAGGAGGTGCTCGCTCCGTTGTCCGACGTGCTGTCGGCCAACGGAACCGGCGCATCAGGTGGAGCCTCGACGAACGATGTCTACCGGGCTGTTTTTGATGAGGTTCGCCGGCGTGTCGAGGAGGTTCTTCTCTACCAGGAGGCCCGGGCTGACCTGGCCGACGGCGACCTGGAATACCTCGAACGCTTTGTGGACCAGATCGTGCGCGAGACGGTTCAACAGGAACACGATGGTCGGCAACGGGCCTACGAACGAGAGCTGTTGTCGCAGGGTACGACGCTGGACGAACAGCGCGATCGCATCCGACGTGAGCTTGTCGTCCAGCGCTATCTGGGTCGCGAACTCCGGTCGCGCATCGTGGATCCGACGCGACGGGAACTCATGCAGTTTTTCGAGCAAGCCAAGGCAGAACTATCCAAACCCGAGCGTCGAGAGATGTTTCTGATCGACGTGCCGATCGAGGCTGCGGCGCCGGGTGGCACCCCCAACGACGTCGCGGATCCCGCCAGAAGTCGAATCGAAGAAGCGCAGCGCGAGCTGGCGGATGGTGCATCGTTTTCGACGGTCGCTGCCCGCTATTCCAAGGGGCTTCATGCGGCGGATGGTGGGGCGTGGGGCTGGGTTTCGCGCACCGGCCTTCGCCCACGATGGCATCCGGCG
Organism: Planctomycetota bacterium; assembly: GCA_022562105.1. Classification (GTDB taxonomy): domain Bacteria; phylum Planctomycetota; class Phycisphaerae; order UBA1845; family UBA1845; genus JADFPW01. The sequence goes on along the minus strand of JADFPW010000341.1, from coordinate 2,471 downwards.
TTGGAAGCGCTGTATTCCCTGGACGAGGGCCAGGTCAGCAGCGTGCGGGTCACGGACGACGCGTATTTCATCGTCCGTTGCGGCCGCATCGAGGTAGCGACCGAGCCCGATTTCCAGGCCATCCAACCCGAGTTGCAGGAACGTTACCGACGGGCCCAGCAGCGCGAGTACCTGCAAGAGCTGATGACCAGGCTCCTGGCTGCCGCGGATCTGGATCAACAGCGTGTGGAGCAGTTCGTCGCGGCGGTAGCGCGTCAAGCTGCCGGGGCGGCTGACGCTCCGTAGGGCGGATTGCTCGCGGTTTCAAGGGCAAAGCGCCCCAGCGGCCGGTTTGACGACGTGGCATCGGTAGTAGACGCGGCGTGACAACTGGCGCGATGACACCGGTTGGATAAGCGCGCAGGCCGCCTGAACGGAGAATCGACCATGGATCAATCGTCGACTCGGCACGATCTTGGCGATCCGCCGTCGACGGAAGACGGCACGCGCTCTGGGTCGCGACCCAGGCGACAGGCCATGGTCGCGCTAGTCATCGGCGGCTGCACGATGGTAGCCTCCTGTCTCGTGGGCTACCTCGCCTACCACGTCAATCGGGAGATCTTCTTTCGCCGGGCGGCAAAGGAGAATCTAGCTATCGCTCGGACCGTGGCCAACTACATTGAAGAACGACCTCCAGCCGACGACGAGACAGCTAGGGCGCGATCGATCAAGGAAATCCGTGCGTTCTGGAAACGGTTTGATCCGCCCACCTCGGAGGCGTTTCTTTGTGTGGTGACTCCGGAAGGCGAAATGGTGATATGTACGGCCCACACCAACATGGAAGGCGCTGTGGTCAACGACCTTGCTTTGGGCAAGTCGAGCATCCCGGACGCCACGACCATCGGAGCTCTGCTTTCCACAAAGCAGGATTTCTATGCAGAGGATGCCACGCTCATGGGCGAGCGGCAGCTCGTGGGGTTTGCCTACTCCAACACGCTGGATCACGGCGTGCTGGTGCATTTCCCGACCGCCCAGATCGAAAGCGAGGTGGCCGCCGCTTCCCTGCCGTGGAGCGTGGGAATCGGGGTCGTGGCAGGGTTGCTCATTCCCCTGTCGCTCGGATTGTTGCATCGTAGCAATTCATCGGCACAGCGCGCCGCGCTTCGCTCTGCGATGGCCCTGCGGGCCTTGGATGCCGAACACGGCGATCTGTATGAAAACTCCCCGGATATGTATGTTTCCGTCGACGCAGGTACCGCACGAATCCAGCGATGCAATCAGACGCTGGCCACCGCATTGGGCTACTCCCAAGAGGACATCGTCGGCCGATGCGTTTTTGATCTGTATCATCCAGACAGCGTGGAAGCGGCGACACGATCGTTCGACGCTCTCGTCAAGACCGGTGAAGTGGGCGACGCCGAGCTTCAGCTCAAGAGAAGAGACGGTTCACCTCTGGACGTGAGTTTGAATGTCTCTGCAGTCCGCGATGAGAGCGGGACGATTCTTTTCGCCAGGTTCTGCTGGCGCGACATTACCGACCGCAAGCGGACCGAGACTGCTTTGCGGAGACTTGTCGAAGTCTCTTCACGCCAGATCGGTGAATCGTTCCTCGAGTCTACGGCGCTAGAATTGGCCATAACCTTGGGAGCAGATTACACCTTTATCGGAGAGCTCCAGCAAGAGGAGAGGGAATCCATTCGGTCGCTAGCCTCCGTGGCCGATGGCAAGCTGGTGGCCAATTGCGAGTACGACTTGGCAGGCACACCATGCGAGAACGTGGTGCGGAAATCTGTATGTTCCTATCCGTCGGGAGTCGCGGAGACGTTTCCCAAGGACACCGTGCTTAAGCAAATGGGCGTGCAAGGGTATGTTGGCGTGCCGCTAGTTGACTCACAACAGACCGTATTGGGCATCGTGGCCGCTCTCTTTCGAAAGCCCATCGCCAAGGCGGATTTCGCCGAGTCCATTCTTCAGATATACTCCTCACGGATCGGAAGCGAAATGGAGCGTTTACGGTCCGACAAAGCTCTGGTGGAGAGCGAGGAGCGCTACCGTACTGTCGTTGAGAACGTGGGTGGCAATCCCGTGGGTTACACCACCACCTTCAACACCGACCCGGCGAACACGGTTGCCAATCGCACGGTCACGATCCTCGGCACGACCGACGATGCCGACGGGGGCGTGAGCAACAATGTGATCGTCCGCGAGCTCGACAACCGCGGGAACTCGCCTGGTTGCATCCTTCCTGATGGCACGATCACATTCCTGGAGCGCTTCGGCAATGGCCAGAACAACATCGGATTTGCCGACGGCATTACGGGCGTGCTTCCCCAGACTGCGGTTGAGCCCATCACAACGGCGCTTCATGTGCTCTCGCCCGCAGCGTCCAACGTGGGCAACGCAGGCGAAACGGCGATCAACCCCGATGTGCCAGGCGTCGTGCGCGGGGCCGTATTCATCGGCACGACTTCATCGGTGCGCGATCCGAGCCG
>JADFPW010000340.1 GCA_022562105.1 Planctomycetota bacterium | reverse complement strand
ACGTCGAAATCAACGCTGCCTCCACTGATCTCCCACCCGTCGGCGTCAATAATGAAGCCGGCCTCGACCAGCCCGCCATTGACGAACCACGGGCTGGTGCTCTCAATCCGCCCGGGCAAACCCAGCGTGTCATTGCCCACGGAAACCCGTCCAGACTCGGTGGTCCACTGGCCCGGCCCGGTGATCCGATCGGTGACCAAGACGGTTCCATCATCTGTAAAGATGTTGCCACTTCCGCGGACGATCCAGTCGAACCCCGAGGTGGTGGCCGCAAACGGACCGCCGAAGTCGAGCCGCCCATCCCCGATGCTGAACAGGGCTCCCGCGGCCACATCGATGGTGTACGTCCCCGTTCCGCTGTAGGCCATGTTGGTCTTGACCGTCAGCGTGGCCTCGTCCAAGAGCGTCAGGGAGTACGTCCCCGCCCCGCTTCCGGTGAACGTGGCGATACCGGGGTCGTCCCACAACGCGTTCTCTGGGTCATTGTACTCGATCGCCGGGCCGACGTCGTCGACCGCATCGTCGTCCTCCGCCGGTCGAACGTCGCCTACCCAGTTCTCATCGACGAACCAGACGTTGCTGAGTTCCCCGTCCCATGGAACGATGTCACCGAGTGCGGGCGAGAGTAGTACCAAGAGGACTATTGATTTGTTTCAATCAAAGTGAGGCAATCGCGGCCTCCGGATAAGGTACGGTTCGCTCCTCCACGAAGGACAGCACACGCTGTCGCAGCTTGATGTTCTCCTGCTTTCGCAGATCCCTGGCCGTTTGCAACTTCCGACGACGCTCGGCCAGAAGCGCCTCCGAGGGCTGGTCACGCTGACCACGGTTGTGATCTGGCTGGCCGGCGCGGCCGGCCTCCTCGGAATCGCCAGCTCGGTAGCCATGACCGTACTGATGCCGCGGTTGTTCACGCCTGCGACCAGCACGACGGTGGCGCCGTCGCAGGGGGCGGTCCAGCCGTCCGGTATCGCAGCAGGGACATTCCCGGCACCGAATTCAAACTCAGCGGCTAATCCGCCGGGCCCCGCAACGATGGTCACGGGCGTTAGAAGTACGTCCCGCGGGACAACCAGGACGGTCGTGGTGACTTCAGTTTCTCCCCTGGGCGCTGCCCCCATGCCGGTCAATCCTGCGTTCATGTTCGTCTTTGGCCTCGCATACTGTGGCACGTTCCTTCTCGCACTAGTGACCTTCATCATTGCACTGGTAGCACTATTCAAGTATGACCGATTGTTGGGGACGGCGATTGGGCAGTCTGGCCACGCATCCAACCCTGCAGCAGAGGAAACCTAGTGCATGAGCCCAATCGCACCCACCTCTCGCTGCACGCTATGCTCGGACCCGGACGCGGCACGCGTGCTGGGCCGGAAGTGCCCTCGGTGCGACCGTGTTCTCGGCGAACCATTTGACCGGCGCCTGGTAGACGCCGACACCAACAACGTGCGAGCGGATGTTCGTTGCGTCGAGTGCGGCTACAACCTGCGGACGCTGCACGTCACAGCCCAATGCCCGGAGTGCGGTCACCTCGTTCTCCACTCACTAACTGCCGATGAGCTGGTCTTCTCGGACACGAAATGGTTACGGCGCGTACGAAGCGGGGTGACGCTTCTGGTGACCGCTCTCTTGGGGCCGATCGCCCTGGCTTTGATTATAGTGCTGTTGAACCTGCTCCCCATTGGTATCGTCAATCGGATCCCGCTGGGAGTAATTCATTTCCTGGTCGATCATGCTCTCAAGCCCTTTCTAATCCTCGGAGCCATTGGCATCTGGCGAGCGACGAGCCCCAACCCTCTGCCTACCGGCGATCGGGTTTCTCGCTTGCTGCGCCCGATCGCCCGGTGGATGGGGATGGTGCCGGCAGTGCTGCTAGGATCGCCGTTGATGGGTCCAGCGTGGCAAAACCCCGTCGCCGCGGTGTTGGCGATCTTCGCCGTCTTTGTCAGCCTGCCGCTGACGCTCTACTACGTGAGGGAGCTTGCGTTGCGCGGTCGACGACCGGGGCTCCGCACTGCGATCAACGTTGCAATCGTTGTCGTTACGGCCGGCGGTTTGGGACTCGCCGTGCTTGATACACGACTCCCGTCAGCAGTCGTCCGGTGCGTTCAGTTGGTCCTGGTCAGTGGCTATCTCTTGAGCTTGATCGTATTCATCGCCTGCCGCAGGATGCTGTCGTCGGCTGTTCGACGCGCTTCTGATCTTGGGCAAGCTCAGAGCCCTTGACAGCTCGAACCAAGCCACGAGATTCAGTCCGCGCGGTCGATGGTGCAAACTGAAGTTTGCGGCTCTTCGGGTGGTCTCGATAGGCACTCTTAGACTCTTTCACACCACTCGAGTGCCTTGCGCTGCCTGGCCCAGATTGCAGAAGCAGCCCTGCGGAGCGCCGGAAAGATTCGTTCAGGCTCGCTGCCCGATAGGCACGACCTTTCGTTCTTCCGGACCCGTGTAGCGGCTCAACGGGCGGTAGATGCGATTGTCGCCGGCCTGCTCGATGATGTGGGCACACCAACCCGTGACCCGGGACGCCACGAACAGCGGGGTATACAAATCCAGCGGCAGGTCCATAAGGAAGTACGTCAACCCGCAAGGGTAATCGACGTTGGGATAGATAGGCCTTTCCTTGGTCACGATGGGGGTCTTGATGGCGTCGTAGATTTCGACCCAGTGCATCTGGCCCTTTTGCTCCGCCAACTTGCGCATTTCGGCTTCTAGAATGTACGCCCGGTGGTCACCGTTCTTGTAGACCCGATGGCCGAAGCCCATCACCTTCTCCTTGCGGGCTAAGGCATCTTTGACCCACACGGATGCTTCGTCGGCGTTCTTGAATTGCTTGAGCAACGCCATCGCCCGCTCGTTGGCCCCGCCGTGCAATGGGCCCTTCAGTGCCCCGATCCCGCCGACGACGGCTGACACCATGTCCGACAGCGTCGAGGCGATGATTCGAGCGGCAAACGTCGAGGCGTTGAACTCGTGCTCGGCGTAGAGGATCAGCGTCAGATCCAGCAGTCTCGTCGAGGTCGCGTCGGGAACGCTGCCGTGACACTGATACAGAATCTGGGCGGCATGCGAGAGGTCGGCCTGGGGATCGACCGGCTCCTTGTTATTGAGCAGTCGATAACGAGCGGCGATGATCCCCGCGATGACCGCCATCAGCCACGTCGATCGGCGACGCAGATCGTCCGCACTATCACCGCTGACCGGATCGAAGTGACCAGCCATGGAGACCATGGTGCGCAGGACGTCCATCATGGGGGCGTCTTTGGGAATCAAGCGCAGGGCATCGATCATCAGCCCGGGCAAGGCGCGGAACCCCATCAACGTCTTGTTGAACTCATCAAGCTGGGCCTGGGTGGGCAAATCGTCGTGCAGCAGCAAGTAGGCTGTCTCCTCGAACGTCGAGTTCGCAGCCAGATCCTCGATGGTGTAGCCGCGATAGGCCAATCCGTCTTGCTTGACCGACCCGATGGTCGTGTCGCCGGCGATCACACCCTCGAGTCCGGATCGATAAATCGTCTCCGTCATGGCTGTTCTCCTGGTGGTGGTCGGGTCGAACACGAGGTGTCGACCTCATAGTCGAGTAGTTCATAGAGTTCCTGTCGTGTCTGCATCCGGTCGACGAAGTTTCGTTGGGTGCCTTCCGTACGAAGTGTATTCAAGCAGTCTTCCATCGACTTCATGGCCGCTCGTTGCAGGGTGACCGGGAAGATGACCAATCGGTAGCCCATGTCGGCGAACTCCTCGACCGTCGTATAGGGAGTCATGCCGAATTCGGTCATGTTGGCCAACAGGATCGTGGGCACGTCCTTGGCAAACCGGGTGAACTCCTCCCGATCCTTCAATGCTTCGGGGAATATCCCGCCGGCGCCGGCTTCGAGATACCGATGGGCTCGCTCGACGGCTTCGTCGTACCCCTCGACACCACGGGCATCGGTCCGGGCCAGCAACAGAAAGTCCGGGCTCGAAGCCGCCTCGGCCGCTGCGGCGATCTTCTCGCACATGTCTTCCGCATTGATGAGTCGTTTGCCGTCCAGATGGCCGCACCGCTTGGGCCAATCCTGGTCTTCGATGTGGACCCCGCTGACGCCGGCGGCTTCCAACGTGCGAACGGTGTGGGCGGCGTTTTCCGGTCCGCCGTAGCCGGTGTCGGCATCGGCAATGATGGGCAGCGAGCAGGCCGCCGCCACCCGCCGACTATGCTCCAGCGAATCGGTTAGCGTCATCAGACCCGTGTCGCTGACCCCGCCGACGCTGTTGGACAGCACCGCACCGGACAGGTAGACCGCCTCGAACTCCATCCGCTCGATGAGCTTGGCCGACAGGGCGTTGATCGCCCCCGGCAGGACCACCGTATGGTCGGCCAGTAGTTGGCGTAGCGTCGCGGATCGTTCGGGTGACGGTTTCATGTCTGCCCAGGAGGTTAAACGACCGTGCTCGACTCGGCAACGGCGCGCAGCCTGAACCACTCCCGTGCAGCCCGGATTGCGTGGGCTGAGGGGGTAGTTGCGTCCGTCGCGGTGTCGCGCTAGTCTTGCCTACGCTCCCAGCTTGCCGGCCGCCTCCAGCATCTCCGTGGCCCCTTTCGATAAAATCGGGATTCGGCGCCGTCAGGCTCAACTGATCGACAATGACAGCTCTGGGCGGCCCCTCCTGGCCTTGGAGGTGCAGGCCAACAAACACGAGCGAGGCGATTATTCCCGCTGCGAAGGCAACGGAGAGCAGAGGCCCAGGTCGGGACCATGCTCGCCGAATAAAGGCT
>JADFPW010000339.1 GCA_022562105.1 Planctomycetota bacterium | reverse complement strand
GCCGATGTCGTCGGGCGCGATCAGGTGCGCAAGCTGGCCCTGCTGAAGATTGACGCGACCGGTCTACCCGTTCCCCAATGGGTTGCGAGCGAGGACGTCCGTGTGGGGCAATGGGCGATCGCTCTGGGCTTCGGCTACGGCGGCGCTGAGCCGGGAGTCTCGGTGGGATTGATCAGCGCCCGCGAACGCATGCGTGGGTATGCGTTGCAAACCGATGCCAAACTGTCGCCGGCCAATTACGGCGGACCGTTATTGGATCGTGACGGGCACGTGTTGGGCATCTGCGTTCCGATGGCCCAACGGCCGGGCGAACTGGCGGGCATCGAGTTCTACGACAGCGGTGTCGGCTTCGCTCTACCTCACTGGCGAGTGGATCCCATTGTTGCGGAACTCGAGACGGGGCGCAGCTTCTATCGCGGTTGGTTGGGGATTCGCTTCGCGCCACGTGGCGATCTGGTCATTTATGGGCTGGCAGAAGGGTCGCCGCTTCATGCCGCCGGCGTGAAACCCGGCGACACCCTGCTCGAGATCAACAGCGAGTCAGTCAGCCACTTCGGACACGTCGAGCGAGCGCTTTACCTACTGCCCGCGGGTACGGAGCTGAACTTACACCTGCGCCGCGCCGACCAGGATTTCGATGTGCGTACTGCCCTGATACGATCCGACGAGCTGGGCCGCTGGCCGTCGCGGGGCGATGAAGAATACGATCCGTCGCTGCCGATCGGCGAAGAAGACGATCAACCCTAGAGTGGCCTGTGTTTGACAGCCTGTCGAATCTGGTGGCGCGAATAGCCGCACAGTCAGTTGTCCAGCCGTGACGATCCCAAGAACAGACCGACTGGAAAGTCGGTCCCCCAGTGGGTCGGTCCCCCAGTCGGGTTGAATTCGTCACGGGAAAGTTAGCGCACCACGACCACGGTCTTCTGTGGGACGGCGAGGTCGTATAGGAACTCGACGTCCTCGTTGAACAGGCGGATGCAGCCGAGGGTGGTGCTTCGGCGGATGCTCTCCGGATCGATGGTTCCGTGAATGCCGTAGCGTTGCATACCCACCGCAGCACCGGCCGTTCCTACCAGGCTGATCCATCGTTCGCCAAGAGGGTTCTCCGGATCGTCGGCGGCGATGGTTCCCTCTCCCCGCGGTGAATAGTACACCGGGTTGACCAGTTTGTCGGTTGCCCGCCACTCACCGGTCGGTGTGCTGTCGTCGGCACCCAGCCCGACCGGATACTGCCGCAGAAAGGTATCCTGGAGGTAGACATCCAGGGTGTAGTCCGCTTTGCAGATGTCGAAGCGAAATGGGCCGTTGATGATCTTGATGCGCCGGCCCGCACGAATGACGTTGGGGTTAGCGATGTCGTTGATTCGGGATAGCAGCCCGGTGGTGATATCATGGGCCTTGGCGATCTTGGCCAGCGTATCGCCGGGGGCGATGATGTAGGACGTCACCAGCGGATCGTCCTGGACGATACGCGAGGAGAACACGGTCTCGTCCGCCAGCCTAGTCAGCTCGGCCCGCAGCTCGATCCGCTCATCGATCGGGATCGCCAATCCGAACGCCTCGTTTAGCTGCGATCGAGCCACCACCAGATCCCCATCCAGCGCTGCCTGTCGGCCGGAAGCCATCAGCTTCCGTGCCCGGTCTCGGCCTGCTGCCAGCTCTGATGCTTGCTGCTGTGGATCGCTACCTTTTTCGGAAACGCCGTTGGGCATGCCGGATCCGGCCGTGGGGTCTTCCGGTCGAGCGTTGACCAGCGGGGTATCGGATGTGACAAACTCGACGGGTTGGTCCCTGATGGAATAAACCCAATACATCCCACCGATGGCGAGAAACGCGCTTATGGCGAATAGTCCTCGTCTTCGCGGTCGTCGTCGACGTCTTGCCATGATGGAAAGCCTCCTGCTTATAGGGGATGAATGTCGCCAATCCGTTATGGCGACGAACTCGCGTCGCGCCCCGCGCCTGCCAAGGCTTACCTACTCGACAAAACGCTCGCTGGCAAGGGGCGAAATGTCGTTCGTCCTCCTCGCCGCGTCACGGTGTGGCCGACGACCCTGTGAATTGTTGCACGACACTAGGTCTCGCGTTGCGGTTTTCGCCGGATCAACCTACCGTACCATCGATGAATTGCTACGTGCTGATGATGGGAATGGCGTTGGTCGCGGTGTCGTCGATGGCGGCGTTTGGTCAGGGCGGCGGTGATCGGCTGACCGGGCGGAGTTTTGCGACACGATCCGAGGTGATCGCCCGAAGCGGGATGGCCGCCACCAGCCATCCGCTGGCCACTCAGATCGCCATCGACATCCTGAAACGCGGCGGGACGGCCGTTGATGCAGCCATTGCCGCCAATGCCGCCCTGGGCCTGATGGAGCCCACCGGATCCGGCATCGGGGGCGACCTGTTCGCCATCGTTTGGAGCGCCAAGGATCAGAAGCTGCACGGCCTGAACGCCAGCGGCCGATCGCCCCGCGGGCTGACCCGGCAGCACTTCGCCGAGCAGAAACTCGACTCGATCCCCGCGCGCGGGCCATTGCCGGTGTCGGTGCCGGGATGCCTGGACGGCTGGTTCGAGCTGCACCAGCGGTTTGGACGGCTCCCAATGGCCGAATTGCTCGCTCCTGCCATACGATACGCCCGGGACGGGTTTCCGGTCACCGAAGTGATCGGTTACTACTGGGGGCGTGGTGGGCCGGCTCTGGCGGATCAGCCCAACTTCGCCGCGACCTACCTACCCGACGGGAAGGCCCCAATCAAAGGTGAGATCTTCCGCAATCCTGATTTGGCCCGGACCTACGACCTGATTGCCCGCCAGGGGCGAGATGCGTTCTACCGAGGTGAACTGGCCGCAACCATCGACGCATTCTGCCGTCGCACCGGTTGCTTTCTGCGGGCTGAGGATTTGGCCAACCACAAATCGACGTGGGTCGATCCGGTATCGACCAACTACCGTGGGTACGACGTGTGGGAGCTGCCGCCCAACGGTCAGGGGATCGCCGCGTTGCAGATGCTCAACCTGCTCGAGCCGATCGACCTGCGCGCTTTGGGGCACAACAGCGCCGACTACCTGCACCACCTGGTCGAGGCCAAGAAGATCGCCTACGAGGATCGGGCTCGATTCTACGCCGACATGGACTTCAGCAACGTGCCGGTCGCCGGGTTGGTGTCCAAGGATTATGCCCGGCAGCGCTGGGAGCTGTTCGACTCGAAGCACGCCTCACGAAAGCTGCCCGCCGGCGATCCCAGCTTGCAGCGCGGCGACACGATCTACCTGACGGTGGCGGACAAGGATCGTAACTTCGTCTCGCTGATCCAGAGCAACTACATGAGCTTCGGCTCGGGCTTGGTTCCGGACGGTCTGGGCTTTTGCCTGCAGAATCGCGGGGCGTTGTTCACGCTGGAGGACGGTCATCCCAACGTCTATGAGCCCGGCAAGCGACCGTTCCACACCATCATCCCCGCGTTCGTCACCCGCGACGGCAAGCCGTTCATGAGCTTCGGCGTCATGGGCGGCGACATGCAGCCGCAGGGCCATGTGCAGGTGTTGTGCAACATCATCGACTTCGGCATGAACTTGCAGGAAGCCGGCGACGCCGCCCGTTTCCACCACACCGGCTCGTCCGAGCCGACGGGCCAGACCATGACCGACGGCGGCCGGCTTGCCCTTGAATCAGGCATCCCTCCGGAGGTCCGTCGCGAGTTGGCCCAACGAGGCCACAAGGTCCACTGCGCCTCCGGCGGTTTCGGCGGCTACCAGGCCATCCGCTACGACGCCGTCCACGACCTCCTCATCGGGGCCTCGGAATCGCGCAAGGACGGCTTCGCCGCTGGATACTGATACAGCACGGGCTCTCAGGCCGTCAGATCAACCGTTTTGGGGCGCCTACCAACGCGGCTGCGTGTGAAATTGTCATAGGGTAAGGGCCCTGTTGAAAACTCACATCGGTTCGCGTTACCAATGTCAAGAAGACGGTAGCCCATGAACCGTCCCGCCCTCGCCGTTTCCGCAGCGGCTATCGGGATCCTTTGAACGGAGGACACATCGAATGGATTTACTTCGTGGAGTTTGCTTGCCACCACACAGCGTGCCCGAACCGCATGCAACGACTGAACGACCGCTTAATTTCACGCGGCGGGAGTGGATCGGAACAATGCCAGCCACGATAGCGCTCGTGGCTGGAGCTACCGCGCTGGCTGCGGACGAACCGGAGGCGGCCACGACTAAACCCCGAATTTACGCGGAATTTCCGGCTCAGGATCCGGCGCTGGTGCGCGATGTGGTTGGTGCGAGCCACGTGAGAATTGATCGTGTTCGCCAGCTGGTGGAGGCGTCACCGGCACTGGCCAAGGCTGCGTGGGACTGGGGATTCGGCGATTGGGAGACCGCCCTGGGAGCCGCGTCACACATGGGTCGACGCGACATCGCCGAGCTGCTGATTTCCCACGGAGCTCGTCCGGACCTGTTCACATTCGCCATGATGGGACATTTGGACGTCGTACGATCGTACGTAGAGGCCAGACCCGGCATTCAGCGAATCCCCGGACCTCATGGGATCACCTTGTTGCAACACGCCCGCCACGGGCAAGGACACAAGGGAAACTCAGCCGAGGCTCGCAACGACGCCCAGAAAGTGGCCGAGTATTTGGAATCCCTGGGCAACGCCGATGTGAATGCGACCAGCCTGGCCATTTCCGACGAGCAGAAGCAACTCTACCTCGGCCGGTACGTCTTCGGCAGCGGGGAGGACGAGTACTTCGAGGTG
>JADFPW010000338.1 GCA_022562105.1 Planctomycetota bacterium | reverse complement strand
GTGTTCGCCTCCATCCTGGACGACCAGAAGGGCGGCCATTTCAAGATCGCGCCCACCGCCGACGGCGTCACCAACAAGCAGATCTACTGGCCTTAAACCAATGTCCTACTGACACGGTTTCTTTCCCCGGATGGTGTTGCGGAGATCCTGGACTTCATGCCTGTGGAGTATCAAGGGCATCCTCACGAGGTGAACCAACTTATACGCCGTGTGACAGTAGTTAGGGGCGAAATGTCGTTGCGCATGGAGTGTTTCCCTGCCTTCAACTACGCCCGTGATACACACGAAATTCGCATGAACGAATCCGGAGCGCTTTTCGTATCCGAGAACATGAGATTGCAGCTATCCACATCCGTTCTCCTGAAACAGGTGGACAACGGATTGGTCTGTGATTTTGTCTTTCGCCAGGGGCAGACGGTTACGTTTTCGATAGCGCAGGTCGAGGATGGTTCCGACGTCGTGGGGATGAACCCCCTGGACCACAAACGACACCACCGCCGCCTTCTCCTTAGCGGTTCCGATCAGGCGAACTTCGGGGATGGATTCGAGTGCTGCGGTCACATAGGTCAGCAAGTCGTGCTCGTGGGCCATGATGGCGGCGTGGCCGATCTCGGTCATGTAATCGATCGCCGCCCCGAGCCCGATGGCCCCGGCGATGTTGGGCGTGCCGGCCTCGAACTTGTGCGGCACGGCGTTGTAGACCGTCTTGTCGAACGACACCGAAGCGATCATCTCGCCCCCACCCTGGTACGGCGGCATGGTGTCGAGCAGGTCGTACCGGGCGTACAACGCACCGATCCCGGTCGGGCCGAACATCTTGTGGCCGGTGATGGCGTAGAAATCGCAGCCGATTTGCTGCACGTCGATGGGCAAATGCGGAGCGGCCTGGGCTCCGTCCAGTAGCACGGGTACCCCACGGGCGTGGGCCAGTTTGACGACCTCAGCCACCGGGTTGATGGTGCCCAACGCGTTGGATACATGCGTGATGGCCACCAGCTTGGTGCGCGAATTGAGCATTCGCTCGTACTCATCGAGCAGCAGCTCACCGGCGTCGTTGATCGGAACCACCTTGAGTTGGGCGCCGGTCTGTTCGCACAGCATCTGCCAGGGGACGATGTTCGAGTGATGCTCCATCGTGGAGATGAGAATCTCGTCGCCGGTGCCGACGTTCGCTCGGCCGTAGGTTTGGGCCACCAGATTCACCGCTTCGGTGGCCCCGCGGAGGAATACGATCTCTTCCGGGCGAGCGGCACCGATGAAACGTTGCACCTTGCACCGGGCGGCCTCGTAGGCTTCGGTGGCCCGCACGCTCAGGAAATGCACGCCCCGATGGATATTGGCGTTTTCGGTCTCGTAGTAGGTGCGCAGCGCCTCCAGCACGGCCCACGGCTTCTGGGCCGTGGCTGCGTTGTCCAGATAGACCAGCGCCCGATCGTTTACCGTCCGATGCAGGATCGGAAAATCAGCACGGATTCGATCGAGATCAATAGGACTCACGTCGCCGATCGGTTGCTTTGATGTGCTCGCTAAACTTACTGCCATAGAACAGCGGACTCCCCGCCTGCAACATCTCGCCGTGGGGCAAACGTTGCAGAAGCACTTTTTGCATTTCGTTGCGCAACGCCTCGACTTGAATCTGGCCGAGACTTTCACCGGCGAAGGCGTAGGTCAGCATGCTACGAGCAGCATCTTGGGGCACGCCGCGGCATTGCAGGTAGAACATCGCTTTCTCGTCGATCTGCCCGATGGTCGCACCGTGGGTGCAACGCACGTCGCTGGTGAATATCTCCAACTGCGGTTTGGTGTCGATCTGGGCATAGTCGGACAGCAGCAGGTTCATGTTCGATTGCTTGGCGTCGGTCTTGGTGGCGTCTTCGTGTACGTAGATCCGACCGGTGAACACGGCGCTGGAGTGTCCGTCGAGAATGCCCTTGTAGAACTCCCAACTGTTGCAGTGCGGCTTGGCGTGCTCGACCCGGAGATGGTTGTCCACGTGCTGCTCGCCGTGGGTGACGTACAGGCCGTTGAGCGTGCAGTCGCACCCTTCGCCACCGAGCATGGCGTGTACGTTGTTTCGCAGAAATCCGCCACCCATGGCCAACGCATGCGAATTGAACCGACTGTCGCGGCCCAGGTTGGCCTGCAGCCAGCCGATATGGAACGCCTTCTCGCTTTCGCGCTGGACGCGATAATGATCCACCTTCGCGTTGGGGCCGACGATCATCTCGGTGACTGGGTTGTTGAAGTAGACGCCCTCATTTACGCCAGCGTAGTTCTCGATCAGCGTGGCCTCGCTACTCTCGCCGAGCACGAAGAGCGTTCGGGGATGAACCACGATCGGATCGCTTCCGGCCATCGAGACGTAGAGCACGTGAATCGGTTTCTCGATCACCGTGTTCGGCGGGATAATGACACAGGCTCCGTCCTCGAGGAACGCGGTGTTGAGGGCGACAAACGGGGCTTTCTTGTCGGCGGCGTAGCGCGTCAGGTACGGCTCGAGGGCCGATGGATCACGGGCCATGATCTCCGCAATGCTGCCGACCACCACCCCCTCCGGCAGCGACCCGACATCGGAGAGTTCAGGGTCAAACCCACCGTTGACGAACACCAATCGACTCCACCCCGCATCGGCGAACAGGTGCGGTTGGAGATCGTCGATGGACGGCCGGTCCGCGGACGGCGTTGCTTGGACGAACGTCGTCCGGGTCAACGGGGCCAGGTTGGTCGAGCGCCAGTCTTCGTGCTTGGTGTTGGGGAATCCCAACTCGTTCAAACGGGCGATGGCCGCCTTGCGTACCGGCGTCAGCCACGACGGCGAACCCGCTACGCGACTCTCGAACTGCTCAAATGCCGCCACAAATTGATCCGCGGAGGTTGAGGTTCCGGCTGTTATCGTTCCTTGTTCAGTCATGGATGTTCTGATTCCGATTTCACAGGGGTTGCAGGGGACTAAGGCTCTCAGGTCAAACCGTCAGGGCCGGCTCCTTTTCGAGCCAAGTGTAGCCCTTGTCCTCCAGCTCCAACGCCAGCTCCTTGCCACCTGATCGTACGATCTTGCCATCGACCATTACGTGGACGAAGTCGGGCACGATATGGGTGAGCAGTCGTTGATAGTGGGTGATGATCAAGAACGCCCGATCGGGGTTGCGCAGTTTGTTCACTCCGTCGGCCACAATCTTGAGGGCGTCGATGTCCAGGCCGGAATCGGTCTCGTCCAGGATGGCCAACTTCGGTTCAAGCACCGCCAGCTGGAAGACCTCGTTGCGTTTCTTCTCTCCGCCGGAGAAGCCTTCGTTGATCGCCCGGTTGAGCAGGCGATCGTCGAGATCGACCAGTTTGACCTTCTCCTTGACCAGCTCGAGAAACTCGACGGCGTCCAAGTCCTGCTCCCCGCGGGCCTTGCGCAGCGAGTTCAGGGCCGACTTGAGGAAATAGCTGGTGGTCACCCCGGGGATTTCCACCGGGTACTGAAAAGCCAGGAACACGCCTTCCCACGCCCGCTCCTCGGGACTCAGCGCGAGCAGGTCTTTGCCGTTGTAGAGGATCTCTCCTTCAGTGACTTCATACACGTCACGTCCGGCCAGCACGAGAGCCAACGTGCTCTTACCCGACCCGTTGGGCCCCATGATGGAGTGAACTTCGCCGGCCTGAACCGACAGGTTGATACCTTTGAGGATCTCGCGATCCTCGATCTTTACGTGTAGATTACGAACTTCGAGCATTCAATCTTCCTTGTGTTTTCCAAGCCTGGCTGGCTGCCAGACTACCCAACGCTGCCTTCCAAACTGACTTCCAACAACTTCCTCGCCTCGACCGCGAACTCCATGGGCAGTTCTTTAAACACCTTCTTGCAAAATCCGTTCACGATCATCGATGTCGCGTCCTCGGGACTGATGCCCCGCTGGTTGCAGTAGAACATCTGGTCCTCGCCGATCTTCGACGTGGTCGCTTCATGTTCCATGTGGGCGGTCGGGTTCTTGACCTCGATGTACGGGAAGGTGTGGGCCCCGCACTCGTCGCCGATGAGCATCGAATCGCACTGGGTGAAGTTGCGAGCCCCATCGGCCCCCTTCATGATTTTCACCTGGCCGCGGTAGGTGTTCTGACCATGGCCGGCGGAGATCCCCTTGGAGACGATGTTGCTGCGCGTCCGCTTGCCGATGTGGATCATCTTGGTGCCGGTGTCGGCCTGCTGGTAATGGTTGACCATGGCCACCGAGTAGAACTCGCCCACCGAGTCGTCGCCGATCAGGATGCAGCTGGGGTACTTCCAGGTGATCGCCGAGCCCGTTTCCACCTGCGTCCAGGAGATGTGCGACCGGCGCCCCTGACACTTGCCCCGCTTGGTCACGAAGTTGTAAATCCCACCCACGCCGTTCTTGTCACCCGGATACCAGTTCTGAATGGTCGAATACTTGATCGTGGCATCGTCCAAGGCGATGAGCTCGACAACCGCGGCGTGCAACTGATTCTCGTCACGCATCGGAGCGGTGCAGCCTTCCAGGTAGCTCACATGGGATCCCACGTCCGCAATGATCAGCGTCCGCTCAAACTGTCCCGTCGAGGCCGCGTTGATACGGAAGTAGGTCGAAAGCTCCATCGGACAACGCACGCCCTTGGGGATGTAAACGAACGACCCATCCGTGAAGACGGCCGAGTTGAGCGTGGCGAAGAAGTTGTCCGAGTAGGGCACCACCGAACCGAGATACTTCTTGATGAGTTCCGGATGCTCCTGCACCGCCTCGGAAAACGGACAGAAGATGATCCCCAGCTTT
>JADFPW010000337.1 GCA_022562105.1 Planctomycetota bacterium | reverse complement strand
AAATCTCCGAATGGATGAAAGCCGGTGGGCCGCCGCGAGACGAATGGGAATCCTTGCAACAGGCGAAGACGGAGGCACGAGTGACGACATGAGCCTACAGCCGGGCCTCGGATATGAGAAGCTGTTGACAGAAGACGAGGCCATTGACGCCCTGGGTCTCGGCGTCCGCCCCAATCCGTTGGGCGCCTTGAAGTGGCTTGTCCGCACCAAGAAGCTGTCAGTCGTGAGAATCGGTCGCGGGATCATGCGATTCGGTGTCCCGCTTCAGATAGCACCGAGCGGACCCGATCCAACGCCGCCTGCTTGACCAGTAGGTAGTCGGTGTCGAATGTGGAGACGGCAAACAAGCTGACACCTGCATCGGCCAGGGGCGTAGCCAGTGAGACCAGAATACCTGTCTCCGCGAAATCGAGCGGTCCGTCTATCTTCAACGCCCGCCAATCCCCTTCGCATCGAATCCCGTCCGGGACGCATGATTCCGGACACACGACGGACAGCTCGTCGGACGTACGGGTCAGAGAGAGGAACGAATTGGTGGCCAGCGCCCAATCGGGCATCGCATCGTCTGGTCCGAGTCGGCAGACCGCGAGGGTCTCCGGTAGAACGGATAGGGTGAGCGTCCGGAGCGTCATGGTCGGCATTCTCCGACCGATGTAGCCGGTCGTCCAGATCCAGCCATGCGATCCGCGTCGGGTATGGTGCATGGTGACATCGTGGTAGACTGATCCCCCTGTGGCTGGGTGCCACTGGTGGCTTGTCCACCAGTGCCGCAGCGATGGCGAATGACTCCAGGTGATGCCGGTGTTGCGGTGACACACCGGGCTTGGACGTCAGACGTGGTGTGCCTGGGAGTGTCCGGACGCCTGGTGGGTTCCGCGGCCTTCAAAGCCGTTGAGGGGTCGCTCACGCGGCCCCTGGTGGGTTCGATTCCCATCCACTCCCGTTGGAGGTGTCAGCCAAGCGGGTAGAAGCGAGCGACGGCTCGCCCGTTGGTCGCACACCGGCGCACGAAAAAGGCGCCCGGATCGGATGATCGGGGCGCCTTAAGTGGCTGGTCACGTCGGATGCAGTTGTGGTTGTGGCGCTGATTCGTCTACCGACGGTAACGAATTAGCGCGGGAACTTGAAGCTCTTACCCTTCCAGGTCGGGTTGGTGGCTACCAGGAAGTTGCCCGCCTTGTCGCAGACAACCGCCTTGATCATCGTCTTGCCCCACTTGCCGCACAGCACGTTCTTTACGGTGGCAGCCGAGGCGAATTTCTTGTTCGTGTTGGTCCACTTGCAGATCTGAGCGGAAGTGATCTTGTTGACGATCGCTCCCTTGTCGATCCACTTGGCAAACGAGTTGAGCGTTGCCGCCGTCGGACGCTTGAAGCTGGCCGGTCCCGTCATCTGGGCGGTCAACATCCGATAGCCAGTGATCTTGTTACCAAACGTCGTGAAGACGTTTCGGTAGCCGGGGGCGCAGTTCGAGCCGCCGCCGGTGGCCTTGAATCCTGTCGTACCCTTGGTGGTCGATGCGTCTTGCCAGTTCTTGTTGCCCCAACGGTTGGATCCGCCGGAGAACTTTGACGTCCGCGTGCCACCAGTGTCCTTTGTTTCAGTTGCCATAGGCAAATACTCCCTTTTCTTTTTCAACGTGACTGCCAAAAGATTGTTCGGTCGTTCCATCATCGGCCGTAACCATCTCATTCTTGAGACTTTAGGCGTCCGGAGTGCTGAAAGGGACGCCGCCACGATGCTGTCAATGGGGCTTCCGATGTTCGGGTCGAAACAGGCAACCTTCCAACAAGATCCCCTACCAGTGCTGAGAAGGCGGCTCATCGAGCCAATGCGCAATGACGGCGCGGCAGGCGGGTTGGGGTCGATAACAACCTCTCGACACCAACCACCGACCGCAATCTTTTTTTCACGCGACACGTGAGGCCGGATGGGAACACCGTTGCGCCTTGGCCGATCGCGTACCGCAAGACGTCTAACGATGCAGATGCCCGTTGTCGCGACTTGATTGGCGCATTGACGCTGCCACCGTTTCCAGAACATCGCCGGGACAGCGGCAGACCTGGTCTTGAATCGTCCGAAGAACAGCTCGCACGGGCGGCGAATGCACTTGAGCAGGTGCTGCAGACCGACACATCAGCCGCTACAATACCACACGACAAGGAAGATGGTCCCAGGCCGGCGACGCTACCGAAGGTCCGTCGCCACGAGCTTGGAATCGGGAATCGCGCCCTCGAGCCGCGGACTTCAGTCCGGGCGGATCCGCGCGGGCTAAAGCCCGCGGCTCGCCGGGGATTTGAGTTGGGCGCTCGACAGCGCCCGGCCCACGCAAGAGTCCACCAGGAGCGTATGGATGACCACGACCCCGACAACCGCCAAGCTACCAGATACCGACCTCCAACCCGCCCCGTACACCGGGCCGAGCCGGGATGAGGTGCTTGCGTTGAGGCAGGAGTACCTCAACCCCGGGCTCATTACCTACTACCGCGAGCCCATCAACATAGTCGACGGCAAGATGCAATACTTGTGGGACGATACGGGCAAGCGATACCTCGATGCCATCGCCGGGATCGTCACCGTCTCGGTGGGCCACTGTCATCCCAAAATCGTCGAGCGGGTGCGCGATCAGGTGGGCAAGCTGTGTCACACCACGACGATCTACCTGCACCCGACCATCGCTCAATACGGCCAGGCGCTGGCGGAGCGCTTTCCGGCCGGCAGCAATCTGAAGGTCACCTATTTTACGAACTCGGGATCCGAGGCAAACGACCTGGCCATCCTGATGGCCCGCATGCACACCGGATCGTTTGAGGTGATCTCGCTGCGTAACGGCTATCACGGCGGCTCACCGGGGACGATGGCGTTGACCGCCCACAGTACGTGGAAGTATCCCGTACCGAGTTCGTCCGGGGTGCGTTACGCGACTCCGGGCTACTGCTATCGCTGTCCGCTGGGGTTGGAGTATCCATCGTGCGACATCAAATGCGCCAGCGGCATCGAGGATCTAATCCGCTACGAGACGCCGGGCCAGGTAGCGTGTTTCATCGGCGAACCCATCCAAGGCGTCGGCGGGGTGGTCGATCCGCCGCCGGAGTACTTCAAGATCGTCTACGACATCGTGCGAAAGTACGGCGGCCTGTGCATCGCCGACGAAGTGCAGACCGGTTTCGGCCGAACGGGCAAGCATTTCTGGGGCTTCGAGAACTGGGACGTGGTGCCGGACATGGTCACCATGGCCAAGGGCATGGGCAACGGCGCCCCGATCGGGGCGTGTACCACGCGTCCGGAGATTGCCAAGAAGATGGCCGATCGGTTGCACTTCAACACCTTCGGCGGCAATCCCGTTTCGATGATCCAGGGTTTGACCACGTTGGAGATCATCGACCAGGACGGTATCCAGGAGAACGCACTAACGGTGGGCACCCATCTCAAGAATCGCCTGCTCGAGTTGCAGGACCGCCATCCGTTGATCGGCGAGGTCCGCGGCAAGGGTTTGATGCTGGGGATGGAACTGGTCAAGGATCGTCAAACGAAGGAACCCGCCACGGAGGCGGCCGCCGACATCACCGAGGAGGCCAAGAACCGCGGCTTGCTTATTGGCAAGGGCGGCCTATTCGGCAACGTCCTGCGCATCAAACCCCCCATGTGTCTGACGCGCGACGACGCCGATTTCATCGTCGATTGCCTGGATGAGGTGATGCAGAGCATCGCCTAGTCGCCGGGTGGCACTGTCTGGTACTCCAGGCAGTGGATCGGGCGGGGTGCCCCACTCTTCGCGCAGCGAAGGGTCGGGGACGCGCGGGGAACCTGGTGTTGCACCGGACGGCGAAGGGTGGTATCCTGGATCTTAGCGATGTGGTGTCGCGATTGAGCAGCGTCCATTGCCGCCTTTCAATTGGAGGACAGGTCATGCAGACTCTTGCGAAACGAATCGATGCATTGGAGCAGTCGAACCGTCGGCTACGTGTGGGGGGTGGAGTATACGTTACGCTTCTTGTCGGAATGCTCATTCTAGGGGCTGATGAACCCACGCAGAAACAACTGACTCAGAAGGACGCGGACGCGATGGTCTATGACACGATTCGCGCTAGGAAGATCGAGATCGTGGGCGACAACGACAAGGATGCAATTACGCTCTTCATCGATAGCGGAGGGTTGGGGGCCGTGATGTCGATCACCGGCCCGTCCGGTAGTGTGACCATGATTCGCAATAGCTCCATTCTTATGCTGAGCGGTGGTGGGTCGGTGCACATTCTAAGCGGCGAACTCCCGAGTATCATGATCAGTGGTTCTTCTCGAGGGTCCATGACTATTGGAGATGACGGAATTGTGATGTACGACGAGAAGCTCGTCGCTTCAGAAGTGGTAACTCGTCCACTGCTATCGCCGAGGCTTCAACGGCGACTTGACCGGCAGAAAGTACTTGCGAACATCAAAGAATTCCTCGAAGATCAAGAATAGTGACCCCAGGGTGCCGCCAATACTGTTCGGCACAAGGCGCGGGTGCCCGGTCTGTCGCACAGCGAAGGGTTGGGCACCCACGCCGAGCTAGATCCCGCTTCCCGCTTCGTGGTCATACACGCTGGGCCGAAACTCGCCCACATGACCATCGGTTAGAGAAAAGGTGTCCATCTGAAGTAGCGGTGGCGAATAGACGTGTAGCGTGATCAGATCCCGGCTGGGTTCCTGCAGGTTAGAAACCTGATGCACGTAGGGATCCACCAGGGTAATTACGCCACCAGCCACCAGGTCGCGGGAGTGAGTCGCCTTGAGCAAGCGGCTGGGGGTCC
>JADFPW010000336.1 GCA_022562105.1 Planctomycetota bacterium | reverse complement strand
CCTGAAACCCTGAACCCTGACCCCTGACCGCTACACCCTGAACCCTGACCGCTAAACCCTGCACGCTACACGCTGAACGCTGACCGCTAAACCCTGCACGCTACACGCTGAACGCTGAACCCGCCGATTGCGTCACGGACCCACCCGCTGCTGAGTCGATCCCGCCAGGTATGGCTGGTGTCGGAAAGATCGTAGACTGAGGCCATGCCACTGGAAGACGACGACGCTGTAGTGTTGCAGCGGCTCGATTATTCGGAGTCCTCGCAGGTGTTGGTCTTCTTCACCCGCCGCCACGGCAAGGTGCGGGCCATCGCCAAGGGCGTCAAGCGCTCGACCAAGAAGCGGTTCGCCGTGGGGATCGACCTGCTGGAACTCGGGCACCTTGTGTTCAGCATTCGGACCCCACGCCAGTCTGCCCTGGCCATCCTGACCGAGTGGAAGCCGGGTCGCCCACTGGGTGGGCTCCGATCCCGGCTCGATCGATTGTACGCCGCCCAATATGCCGTGGAAACTACCGCCGCCCTGACCGAGGACTGGGATCCGCACCAACGCCTATACGACGTCCTGGTCGATGTTCTGTCCAGTCTCGCCGCCGCCGATGAGGTCTCGTCGCACGTAGCCCGCTTCCAATGTGCCCTGCTGCGTGAGATCGGCAGTTGGCCCTACCTGCAAGCCTGCGTGTCCTGCGGCTGCACTCCGCAGGTCGATCATCCGGTATGGTTTTCATCGAATGAGGGTGGTTTGCTCTGCCGCGATTGCGAGGGCTCCCGCATCGAGAAGCGTCAGATCAGCCCGGAGGTGTTGGCCGTCCTGGGCGGCGAGGGCGCCGGCGAGGGCGCGACGCCCGCAGCCGTCAGTCTGCTCGACTACCACATCACCCACGTCATGGGTCGCCCACCCAAGGTGAGCCAAGCATTGACGCAGCTTCTCAGCACGACTGGATAACAAGCCGGGTGCCACTGGTGGCTGGCCCACCAGTGCGGGTGCAGAGTCAGCCTCAGCCCCCACAATATAGCTATCCTGATGATGGAGAAGATATCCCCTGACCTTGGATTGCATGATGCAGCGTCGCAGGCCGCAACACTGGTGGACAAGCCACCAGTGGCACCCGGATCGCTTAGGGAACTATCTGACCCAGCAGAGTTCCGCTGGTTTGCTGGTCGTACAGGAATACCACCGGCGGACCGCTGACGCGGAGCTCTTGGCGCAGACGCTCCACCACCGGATCGGAATCATCGGTCATGTCGGCTTTTATGCAAACGAATCGTCTGCTCTCCTCGATCACCTCCTCGTCCTCGAAGATCCCATGTTCGAGCACCTTGCACGGCGCACACCATGTGGCAGTGAAGTAGAGCAGCACCGGTTTGCCTTCAAGGCTGGCGCTCACAAATGCATCCGCCACGTCATGACGCCACGCAATAGGGCTATCGTCTTGGGCCCCCGGCAAGCCCTGCCACAGAAAGCCAAACACCAGCAGCACCGGAATCGCCCAGTTGCCGGTCTGCAGCGTTCCGGTCACCCGTTCGTATTGTGGTGTGCCGCGATCCGGACGATCGATGCGTGACAGGGCAAACAGGGCTACGATCGCCCAAAGACCAACCGCCGCGAGCAGCACCGACCAGCCGCCCACCAGATTCACGAAATAGGCACTGCCTAACAACAGCATGATTCCGAGGAGCTTCTTGACCTTGTTCATCCACACACCGGGTTTCAGCACCGCGCCACCGACCACTCCCGCGATGATGAAGGGGGTTCCGATTCCGATGCCCATGGCGAACAGCGTGACGAATCCCAGCACGGCATCTTGTTTGTTCGCGAAGTAGGCCAGCGCACTGGCGATCACCGGTCCAATACATGGAGAAGCGATCAAACCGGACACCAATCCCATCACAAACGCGCCGGCCAGATTCCCCTTGCTCTGGAATCGGAGTTTCTTCTGCAGCGATTGCGGCATTTCCAACTCGAACACGCCGAACATGCTCAGGGCCAGGACACCAAACAGTGCGGCAAAGCCTCCCAGCACGTACGGGCTCTGAAGGACGCCGCCAATCAGTCCACCGGTGAGTGCGGCGACCAAACCGAGCACCGCGTACACCAATGCCAACCCAAAGGTAAACACGACTGCCGAGATTGCCCGTCGAGCAGCCGTCGTGTCCTCGCCACCGACCAGCACGCGCACGACAATCGGCACCATCGGCAGCACGCAGGGCGTCATGGCCATCAGGATGCCGCCGATGAACGCCAACCCGATGGCGGGCAAATACGAACCGCTCTCGAGCATGTTCAGTAAGCCTTCACCGATACGCCCCGCGAAGCTCAACTCGATGCTGCCCGCTCCGGACCGCATCCACTCCAGGAGGTTGGGCGTGATTTCGTCCTCTCCCACCAAGCTCGGCGGTAAATCCCCCGATGTGGTAGCCGTCGCGGTTGGGTCAGCGTCATCACCGTCCAACGGCTCCGTCGGGGTGACCGCGCCCGCCGCTTCCGAATCCGTATCCATAAGCGGGGCAGCCGAACTAACCCCTGCAACCACAACGGTGGTCTTCAGCGTGTCGGTATGCGGATAGCAGACATCGCCCGTGCAGGTCACGTAGAAGACGGCTACTTCGAGCGGCTGCTCGGCCCCAGCAACGTCCGTCGGTATGCCGATCGAAACCTCGGCTGAGAAGTCCTTGGTCAAGACCTCGATCGCCAGGCCGCCCACGGATTTGGTGACCCCGGCGGGAAGCCGCACGGCTCCGGTGGTCCAGCCCTCGGGCGACTTGACCTGTGGCTTGAAGTTCCGCCGATCGATGTAGACGCCGGGCGGGAGGTCTACATCGATGGTGATGGTGAACTCGCTGCCCGCTTGACCTTCGTATCGGTCGGCAATCGAAAGCGTGGTCTTGGGCGGCGGACCTTGTCGCAGCAGCGGCGGCGGGGCCGCTCGGCCGACGGATAACGCGACCAGGGCCACGGCCGCAAATGCCAGAACTGCTCGCTTCACATTCATAACAGTAATCCTGCGCGATCGAACGCGGCCCTCGGTTGTCGGCTGCTCCTGACTGCCCCCGGAGGCAGCCTGCAACACGGAATGTACGTCGCCGGGAGGCTGCCGTCAGCTTGCACCGGGGACACCCTAGCAACATCCCACAGAGGGGAGCGATTCCTCACCGACTCGGGCCGACGACGTATCCTTACATGAGCCGCCCACTCATGGCGTTGGACGCTCCGGCGAGCGGAAAGTTCTGTCGCGGATCGTCGGCTTGGCCTGTAGCTGAACATCGACGAGGGTGACGGGCGGGCGACGCTTAGCCCTGTTTCGGCTCAAAACCGGCCCGGGTGCGGATGTTATCGGAGTCGAGCCACTCCGCAGCCAGCCGCTGCTGCCGCTGAGAGCGAATACGCTGAGCGATGCCGACTCGCCGGATCAGAAACGTGTCTTTGTACACCGGCTGCGTCGAGAGCCATTGGGCCACCACCACCATCGGGTCGCCTGAATCTCTCATTTCGATCGTGGTGATGCGAAGTCCATCCGTCTCCAGCTCACTGAGCCCGAAACAGGCGTCCATGAAAGGCTTGCCCACCGCACCGATGTTGGTGATGAAGGCCTTGAACGAGACGCCCGCGAAACCGGGGAACCCCTCGCGCGGAAAGGCCACCGGAGTCAGCAATGAGGCGCTGGTCGCCTGAGCCTGGAGCGCCTCAGCCGCCTGCCACGCGGAAGCAAGCCCTGCTTCGCGCGAATCCTCGGCCAGCCTTTCGGCTTGGGCGACAGCCTGATCAAACCCCCGTTGGAGCTTGAGATCCTCGATCACCTGGTCGCGGTGGTCCGCGATATCGGTCGGCGTGTGGGCGGGGTCCACGGCCACCACCCGAAACAGGTAGGTATGCCCGTCGGTGTCGGTGTGGGCGGACGGATAGGTCTGATGCAAGGAGAGGAACTGCGATCGATCCACGTCCCGATCGTCCGGCATCTCCACAATCCCCTGGACGTTGAAGACCGCATTGGAGAAAAAGACTCGCCCGGTTCCAGCCGGCGGCGTGGTACTGCTCGACCCGATGCCGGGAACGTCTCGGGCGTCAGCGAAGACGAAGAGTTCGCCGGTCACCACTGCCAGCGCGTCACGATACCGGGCCGACGGCGGCATGCGATCCAGAACCTGCTGGTAGTAGCCAAGCTCGGCCACCTCTGCCGAGGCCGACCGGTAGCCGTCGTCGTCGGTTTCAATCGCGTACCAGGGCTCGAGAACCGCAGCCAACAGTTGATCGGCCAACTCCTTGGCTCGCTTGGCCCCGGACTCCTTGCGAACCACCCCCAGTGCGCTGTCCCGGGCCTCCTCGAAGGTCAAATAGTACGGCGATTTCGGGATTTCCGGGGTTTCAGGCTCTGGATCCTCCGCATTGTCGCCCTCGCCCTCCTCGGTGTCGGCGGACTCCGGCTCGACCACGGGTTCCTCCTCCTGGACTTCCGGCTCGACCACGGGTTCCTCGGTCTCCGGGCTCGGTGGGCGCTTGAAGATGGCCGACCTCTTGTTGGCCGACCAGTAGTCGAGGGCAAGCTTCTCCAGCGTCGATTCGCCGATGTGAATCTGATCGGCGATCTTGTCCAGGTCGATCTTGATGTATTGAGCCTGCACGCGGGCCGGCACCCGGTAGCCGAAGGTCAGGCCCGCGCCGGTCAGGTTCGCGCCGGGTTCTAGATTCGGCCCAGAATATGTGTGGTTGCCGCCGTGTATGCTCTGAATCGGGTCAACTACCGTCCTGCCTATCTCCAGATACGAAGCCGCCTGCGCCCCGCTCGCCATGAAAACCAG
>JADFPW010000335.1 GCA_022562105.1 Planctomycetota bacterium | reverse complement strand
AAATCGCCGTGGGGGAAAGGGGGCTTTCTGCGCCGACCACGGTGGACCATACCGCCAATCCGACGATCGTCGCACACTACACCGACTGGCAACGCTCACGTCGCCTCATGAAATATGCGGGCTAGGGTAGAAGCTCGAGAGTGCCGCTGTTTTTTATCCGAGCCGCAACCGTAAGGGAGCGGTTTCCCGCGCCCCGATCAGGATCGCGGATGAACCGACGACAGAGCACTCACCAGATCAACCAGAAAGCGATCGCGGTCCTCGTCGAACTCGATCGTATGTCGCGAGCGTTCATAGGTGGTGATGGCCCAAGTATTCCAGCCCAATCCACGAATGAAAGCGCAGGTCTCGTCGTTGTCGATGATTCCCTCATCCGCAGCCAGGAACACGTGCAATGGAATGGGCGTAGCCTTGCCGAGGGCGCGAATCGTGCGATCCATGCGTCGCGACGCGAGGAAGAATCCCGCCGTCGCCTGGTGTAGCTGCAAGGGATCCTGCTGCACGTAACGAATCCATGACGGATCGCGAGCCAGCAGCTCGGGAACGTTGAGCGGGATGTCAAACGACTTCTCCGGGTTGGAAAGCATGGCGCAGCCGATGCGGAACTTCTCCGCTTGGCTGACGCCGCTCCGGGGAAACAAGCCGGGGGTCACCAAGGCCAAGCCGGCGATTCGGGTTGGGTCGGTCGCATGCATGGCGGCCGCCAGTTTTCCGCCCCAACTGATACCCATCACCTGTGGACGAGGCACGTCGCTTCGATCGACCAGGGCATCCAAACAAGCAAATGCGTCGGTGACCAGTTGTTCCGCCGACGCGGCATGCCCGCGATCGAGAAGATTGCGCCCAGATCCCCTTCGATCCGGCTGCAGAACAGCAAACCCGGCCTGCTGCAAGTGTCCGGCCGAAGCCTCGAACCAACCGCCATGCGATTGGATACCGTGCAGGCTGAGCACCGCCCCTCGACAGGGATCGGCCGGCCAATAGCGAGCATAGGCCTCGTACCCGTCTGGCAGCGTGATGGTCGGTTCTTGGTATTGAGTCACAGGCAGATTGTACGCCCCCGCCAGGCTTCGGGCATCCGGTGGCGGGAAATAGTCTTGCTCGAGAGGGTCCGATGGCTAGAATGGCTGACCGAACGCTACCACCACTACCGGAGCCTGACCCCGTGTCCAGTGCATCAATACGTCGCGCCTTGGCTCAGAACCTTGGCGCAGACTCCCTGCTCGGAGTGCGTAGTGTGCCCATTCCATCCGCCCGTCCGGGGCGTAAGGGCAAGGAAAAGCGCTTGAAAGTGCTCGACGAGGAGCAGGTCAAGTCCTGTACGAAATGCGGGCTGGCCAAGACGAGACACAAGACGGTGTTCGGCCAGGGCCACGGCGCCGCCCGATTGGTATTTGTGGGTGAAGCGCCCGGCGCTGACGAAGACCGTCAAGGACTCGCCTTCGTCGGTCGAGCCGGGAAATTGCTGACGGACATGATCCATGCCATGGGTCTGACGCGCGAGGAGGTGTTCATCTGCAACGTGCTCAAGTGTCGTCCGCCCAATAACCGCGAGCCCGCCCCGGATGAGATCAGGAGCTGCAGCCCCTACCTGATGGAGCAGCTCAGCATCATCGAGCCGGAGGTCATCGTCACGCTGGGGGCACCGGCGACACGCCTGCTGCTTAACACCGATGAGTCGATCGGCCGGTTGCGCGGGCGGTTTCACGAGTTCTACCTTTCCGATCAACCCGGCGAGAGCGCAGCCATTCCGCTGATGCCGACCTATCACCCCGCCTACCTGTTGCGGAGTCCTGGCGAAAAGAAAAAAACCTGGGCCGATCTGAAGATGGTACTTGCCCATTTGGGACTCCCCGTTCCTGCCCGATAGGCACCCGAGCTGGCTCGTTTGCAGACTCATTGGGCCGCTGGTAAACCAGTTGCATGCAACCGGCGATTCGGCGCGGAAGTGCCGGTGCATCCGTAATCGACAGATCATTCCGGGCGAATCCAACGTACTACTGCCCGGTGGTGGGAGGCCTCGACCAGAGCATGCGTGACTACATCCAGCTACTTCGCCCGCGACATTGGATCAAGAACTTCGCCGTGTTGGCCGGTCCGATATTCGGTTTGCCGGCGGTTGCACCGCAGGAGATGCTCGGGGCCGCGGGAAAGGTGGGCATTGCGTTCCTGTGCTTCTGCCTCGCATCGAGTGCCAGCTATGCGCTAAACGATGCCCTGGATTGGAAAGCGGACGCCCATCATCCGCAAAAGAGGAATCGTCCAGTGGCCCGGGGGGCGATTTCGCCGGCGACGGCGGTGGTGGTAGCGATCGTGCTGATCGTGCTGGCGGTCTCGATAGCCTCACTAACGTTGCAAGCCAGTTGCCCCCGAATGATCGCGGGCTACTTCGCCTTAATCGTGCTGTACTCGTTGGCCCTCAAACGCCGGATCATCCTGGACGTCATCGTCATCGCCGTCGGGTTCGTCATCCGTGCCTCTACCGGGGCGCAGGCCATCGATGTGCCCATCTCCCCATGGCTGGTGGCCTGCACGTTCACCATCTGCATGTTCCTGGCCTTCGGGAAGCGCCGCTGCGAACTGGCTGCCTTCGAGAGCGTAGAAGATGCCAGCGAGCATCGGCGGACGCTGCTGCGCTACACGCCGGAGCTGCTGAACCATCTAATCAGCGTCTCGGCGGGGATCGCCATCATGACCTTCTTGCTCTACACCATGGACCGCGACCCAGCCTTCGCTCCGCCGTTCAACAAGCACTACCTGCTCTACACGCTCCCCCTGGTTTGTTACGGCGTTTTTCGCTATGCTATGCAGGTGGAGACGGGCACGCTTACCGGCCCCATGGAGATCATTCTTAAAGACCGGGCCTTCCAGGCGACGATCTTGCTATGGACCGTGATCCTGATGGCTATCGTGTATGAGCGCCCGCTGAAGAGATTGGTGGGGGTGGAGACGGAGATCGTCGCCCCAGCCGACGCGGGTATCGAGGAAAACCATGGCTGAATCGACCGTCGCCGTTCTGAAGACCACCCCGGCCACCATCATCGAGGATACCCATCGCCTGATGAACCTGGCGGGGTATCAGGAGGTCATTGACCACGACGTCGAGACAGGCCTGAAGGTCAACATCACTTGGCAGCACTTCTACCCCGCTTGTTCGACCACGCCCTGGCAGCTCGACGGTGTGATCCGGGCGATGCTGACGGATGGATACCCGAAGGACAAGATGCACGCCTGCCACAATCGCACCGTGGTAGTCAGCGCCAAGACAGGCGAACGCCGCAATAAACATCTGCCCGTCGTTCAGCATCACGGCATCGATAACGTCCACCTGTACGAGAACGAACCCTGGATCAACGTCCGCGACGCCATCGGCGATCTGGCGGACAAGCTTCTGGTGCTCAACAAGGTGTATCCCAAGGGGTTCCGGATTCCCAAGCGGTTCATCGGGGAGAACATCATCCACCTGCCCACGGTCAAGACCCACATTTTCACCACCATGACCGGGGCCATGAAGAACGCGTTCGGAGGCCTGCTGAACGAACGACGCCACTGGACCCACGAGGTCATCCACGAGACGCTGGTCGATCTGCTCATGATCCAGAAGAAGATCCACCGCGGGATCTTCGCGGTGATGGACGGCACGTTCGCCGGCGACGGTCCCGGGCCGCGATGCATGGTGCCCCACGTCAAGAACATCCTGTTGGCCTCGTCCGATCAGGTGGCCATCGACGCCGTCTCCAGCAAGCTGATGGGTTTCGATCCGCTGGCCGACGTCAAGTTCATCCGCATCGCCCACGAGATGGGCCTGGGCTGCGGGGATCCGAGCCAGATTCGCATCGTCGGCGACGAGGACGCTGCAAGCGAAAACTGGCACTTCGACGGTCCCTACGGCGGCAACATGACCTTCGCCGCTCGGATGCAGCACAAGATCTACTGGGGATCGCTCAAGAAGTGGGTCGCATGGTCGCTCAAGACCTGGATGGCGCCATGGTCGTATGCCGCCTCCATTGCCTATCACGATTACTACTGGATGCCGTTTATCGGCGGGGGCCGCGTCGAGGCCTGCCGCAGCAGCGATTGGGGACGCCTGTTCACCAACTGGGAAACGCTGACCCCCGACGCCCGAGGATGGCCCGACGTCGGACCTGCCCCGAAATCGTCAGCCCGCAAGGCCGGCTAGGCCTCGCTGCTGCCGCTAGTGCTCTGTCACGCCTTGATCGAGGGGTTGGGTGGCACGGTCTGGCGCAGCCAGGCCGTGGTCTTTCGTAGGCAGCAGCGGCCCACCGGCTGCGCCGGTAGACGACTACGGCGTAGGGCACCTAACCACCAATCAAAGTACGGCTGACAGAGCATTAACCGAGCGGCTTGGCTAGCAATTTGCGGCGGCACTCGTCGCAAACGTCGAAGCGGAAGGCGCGATAGGTCCGATCCTCCACCTCGTCCGGATCGGCCTTTTCCAGAGCTTCAATCACATGGCCCAGCTCCCGCGCCGGATCAGCCACGGAATCGGGTTCAAGTTCTACTGGACTGGCTGCGGCGTAGATCTCCCATTTGACAACGAATCGGCCGATGTCCGAAGCCCCCAGGCGCGCGCCGCACTTGTCGCATTCATGCCGGATCAAATTCCACAAGCCTTCAGCTACCAGCGGTCGGCCGTCAGCGACCAGCCCGGCGTTAACCGGTACCTAACCGGGGCTATACGGACAGGAGAATGATATTAACTCGTTGTCTTGGTGATGTCATCCTGAAACCCGATCGCTGAAAGCTAATGGGTAATGGCTGACGGCTGAAAGCTGA
>JADFPW010000334.1 GCA_022562105.1 Planctomycetota bacterium | reverse complement strand
CCCGGCGACTCGTTGGAACGACTGATCACCGACGCCAACGAATCCACCGCTTCGACGCTGCGAACGCTCATCGAACCGCTGGCCGACCTGATCGCACGATTCCATGGAGCGGGCTACGCACATCGCGACCTGTACCTTGCCCATATTTTCTATGACGCCGACGCCGCGCGTGGATCACAGCTGCACCTGATCGACTTGCAGCGGGTGATCCGTCCGAGCTACCGTGCGATGCGCTGGATCGTTAAAGACCTTGCAGCCCTGAACTTTTCCACGCCGGCCGGTCTCCTGTCACGCACAGATCGAATGCGCTGGTTGACGCGCTATCTGGGAAAGCGGAGGCTGGACGCCGCCGGTCGGCGACTCGCCTATCGCGTGATCGGAAAAACCGAGCGAATCACACGTCGCGAAGCGCGCCGCGCCCGTCGCGACGCTGGGGGGGCGAACCGGTGAAGGTCGCACTGATTTCAGAATGGATCGACCCCTGGCGAGGTGGTGCGGAAACGTCCACCACACAATTCCTGCATCACCTGATGGATCGCGGCACGGAGGTCCACCTGTTTACGCGGAGTCGACCGTCACCGACGCCGACATTGAAGGTACACTACATCGGTGGTGCGACCATGTCGCGCACGCGGCGCAGCGTCACCTTCGCCCACCGTGTGGCCCGGCTGGTCAGGCAAGATCGCTACGACGTGATCCACGCAATCTCCCCTTGCACCTGCGCAGACATCTATCAACCGCGCGGGGGCACGGTGGCGGAATCCATCGAGCGCAATCTGGCGATCATCCCCAGCGGTCCGGGGCGATTCATCAAACGATACGGCAACCGTTTCAACTTCAAGCAGCGGTATTCGCTGGCCATGGAGCGAGAGATATTCGGCGGCGGCGTGCCGATCATCGTAGCCATATCAGACTATGTGATCGATCAACTACGACGCCACTACGACGTCCCGCTCGGCGCCATTCGCAAAATCTATAACGGGGTCAACCCCGACGATACCGATCCGGCGGATCGCCGACGTCATCGCGAAGAGGTTCGTCGCGAATACCACATAGCCGACGATCATTGCCTGGTGCTGCTGATCGCTCACAATTTCCGTCTCAAGGGTGTGGCGCGGTGGATGGAGGCCATGGCGCTCATCAAGCAGCACGGCGTCACCAATGTTCGATCGCTGGTCATCGGTAAGGGGGATTCGCTGCGGTGGCATCGCTTGGCTGCGCGGTTGGGCGTGGCGGACTGTGTCACGTTTACCGGACCGAGTGATCGCATACAGACTATGCTGCACGCCGGCGATGTGCTGGTTCATCCGACCTACTACGACCCGTGCAGCCGAGTGGTGCTGGAAGCCCTGTCCTGCGGACTTCCCTGCATTACCACCTCGTATGATGGAGCATCGGAGGTCATCGAGCCGGGAAAGCACGGGTTGGTCGTATCTACGCCCGACGACGTGGACGAGCTGGCCCGGGCGGTGGTCACGCTGGCCGATCCGCAGACCCGCGCCCGGATCTCGGCGGCATGCAAGCCGTTACAGAGGCGGATCGCCATGCATCGACATGTGGATGAGATGCTCTCCCTGTACCACGATTTGGGTGTCCAAACGACCGCGGTATGAGCTTCATCGTCTGCCTAATCCTGTGCGTCGTGGCCGGCTATCTCGTCGGCGGCCTGCCCTTCGGCGTGTGGGTAGGGAAGCTGCGAGGCATCGATATCCAGGCCGCCGGTAGCGGCAACATCGGGGCCACCAACGTTGCTCGCCTCTTGGGCAAGCCCTGGGGAATCCTGGTGTTCTTCCTCGACATGCTCAAGGGAGCGGTCCCCACGCTCGCCGCCGGCGTCGTCCTGGCTACCGCGGCCGAGCATGGGCCGGTCGTTCCGCCCAGTGCGCTCGAGATTGGCCGTCTGCTGGTGGGGTTCAGTTGCATCGTAGGTCACAATTGCTCGATCTACCTTCGCCTCCGTGGTGGCAAGGGTGTGGCTACCAGTCTGGGCGTGACCATGGGCGTGTTCCCGGACCTGACCTACCCGGCGCTCTGTGCGGTGGGTGTTTGGCTGGTGGTGGTGCTGGCGACGCGGTATGTATCGCTCGCCTCGCTGGCGGCCTGCGTCACGTTGCCGGTGGCTTTCCTTGGGATTTGGGCGCGGCAAGATAACTACCTGGCCGACCATTGGCCGCTGGGTATCTTCGCGCTGTTTGTTTCCGTGCTCATCATGGTTCGCCATCGATCCAACATCCGTCGGTTGTTGGGAGGGACGGAATCTCGCATCGGAAGAAGCTCAATACCGGACCCTGGTTTGGGCGATCGGCAAGGAAGCGGGAGATCGCCATGACCACCGGGACTGGCTCGAGCGCGACATTCGGCGCGATAGGGTTTAGTGACGTAGTGTGCTTGTACTCTCGGAGCTGAGGGTGGTAGAGTAGCCCCAGGCGATGTGTGTGGGCAGACAATCCGAAATCCCCAACCTAGAATTGGATAGGCGCTAGGCGCCGAGTAGCAGGTAGAACCATGCCCAATGTATCCGCCAAGCCGCTGAACGTACTGATGGTCCGCGGGGCCATCGAGTCGGGAACCGACTTGGCTAGGTGGCTGGGCAAGGGGGGCCACATCGAGTTCGTGGACAGCTTGGCCGAGGCGGTCGATGTTCTTGCGACCGGCGACTACGACGTGGTATTGGCCTCGGCGGCTGAACTGTCGCAGCCGGCCGAGACTCAGATCGCCCACCAGGCGGCGACGATCCTGGAACACGTCGCCCAGGGCGTATGCATCGTCGGCCCTGACGGCCATCTGGTCTGGGCCAATCCCAAACTGCTCAGCTTCAGCGATTCGGTCCGCGAGCAGGTCAGCCGATTCTGTCTGGACACGTTCGCATGGGCCACCTCCGAACCTGCGCGGCGACCTTCGCATCTGCGAGGTCGCCGGTTCACCATCACCACCGACGACAACGAGTTCTTCGAGGTGACCGCCACGCCGGTGATCGACCTGGATCATCGAGTCACGCAGGTGGCCGCCGTGGTGTGGGAAGCCACCAAGCTCAAACACCTACAGGAGAAGCTCGACGCCATCGACCACGCCGGTCGTGAGCTGGTCGGGCTCGATACCGAGCAGTTCTCCCGGCTGGATACGCAGGAACGTCTGGCCCTGCTGGAACAGAAGATCATCCGCTACACCCGCGACCTGATGCGGTTCCACAATTTCGCGGTGCGACTCCTGGACAAGAACACCAACAAGCTGGAGGTGGTGATTTCGTCGGGCATGCCCACCGAGGCTCAGGATCTGGACCTGTACGCCTCCAGCGACGGCAACGGGATCAGCGGGTACGTCGCCCACACCGGACGCAGTTACATCTGCCCGGACGTGACCAAGGATTCGCGCTACCTGACCGGATTGGCCGACGCCCGGTCGTCGCTGACCGTCCCCTTGCGACTTAACGACCAGGTCATCGGCGTGCTCAACGTGGAGAGCGACGAGCCGGCGGCATTTACCGAGGATCATCGGCAGTTTGCCGAGATTTTCGCCCGCCACGTCGCCCTCGCCCTACACATCCTCGATCTGCTGGTCTCCGAGCGGTACACCGCCACCGGCAAGCTGGGTAGCGATGTGATGGCCGAGATCCGCGGGCCGGTCAGCGATATTCTCAGCGACGTGGCCTCCCTCAAGGAGGACTACATTGGCCAGGACGACCTGCGCCATCGCTTGGACAAGATCTCCGACTACGCCGTGGCCATTCGTGAGTCCATCAAGCAGGTGACCAATCCGGGGCGGGGGTTGATCACCCGTCGCACGACCGGCAAAGCCCGACGGGATCCCATCCTGGGCGGCAAGCGCATCCTGATCGCCGACGATGAGGAGGTCATCCGCGAAACCGTGTGCGACGTGCTGACCAGCTATGGATGCGAAGTCTGCGGAGTGCCCAACGGTCAGGAAGCCATCGACGCCATCGGCCGGACGCCGTTTGATCTGGTGCTCAGCGACATACGCATGCCCATCAAGAACGGCTACCAAGTCTTCGCCGCCGCCAAGGAAGCCGACAGCTCGACACCGGTGATTCTGATGACTGGATTCGGCTACGATCCGAACCACTCCATCATCCGCGCCCGCCGCGAAGGTCTCGCCGCCGTCCTCTTCAAACCGTTCAAAGTCGAGCAACTCCTCGGCGAGCTCCGAACCGCTATACGCACCGCCAGCAAAACCGCATAGGGGAGTCCACGCGAGCCGGTCACAACAACGCGTGCCACTGCTCTTGAGCAGTGTAGTTGTGCGGCGTGGTCGCCACACCGGCAGAAGCCTTCTCCAAAGCAGTGGCACCGGGCGCTCGCGATTAACCGCGGTATTCGCGTCACCACATGCCCAACTAGCCATCTCAGATGGCTCGTAGCGAGTCTCGGCCTTGAGCCCGTGCGGCTGAGCGTACTTCCCGCGCCCGCTATCGCGACGTTTACAGTGCCATCGGTAATCCAGCGGTGGCATGCAGAATGCCCAACAGGTGTGCCGTATTCCATATCCCCCATCTTAACACACTTTACAGAGAGTCAAGTACAGTGGTGGATTGGGCGTGCGCTCCATCGGATCGCGAGAAAATAGTTAAGAAAAGACGAAGAACGCCTTGACAGGACATTGTTGGGCGGTTATGGTTGTGGGATAGGGTACGGTAGCCGGTAGAGGACAGTGGTATCGGCCCGGAACCACGCGGGTCGGTGAACGGAATCGCCACGGCCTGGGAAGGGGAACGGATGAGTTTTCCGCCTTCCGCCTTCCGCCTTCCGCCTTCCGCCTTCCGCCTTCCGCCTTACGCCTTCCGCCTTC
>JADFPW010000333.1 GCA_022562105.1 Planctomycetota bacterium | reverse complement strand
AATGGTCATTTGCCGCGTCCGGAACGCGGATCTCGTCCGTGAACTCGGGCAGTTCATGTATCAGGATTTGATGCTACATGGCAACGCCACCTGGATTCGACACAACTGGCGACTCAAGACAATGGTCATCGATTCCTTCGATCCACCAAGAACCGGCTCGATTCTCGAGATCCTAAGAAAGACACACAAGGCGGGGGGAGACGCTTGGGATGCCGTTGAGAACCCAGAAGGACTACTTGAGGAGATGCGGGAGACGTGAGTACTTCTGACTCTCCAATTGTGGCAATAGACTCCATGGTGCTCGTATGGGGAATTCGCGAGGATGGAGATTGGGAACAGATAGAGCGTGCGAAATGGCTGTTTCTCGAGCTGGAAGAACAAGGAGCACAGGTACTGCTTCCCAGTGTCGCCCTAGCCGAGTATCTGACTCCGGTCGATGTAGACAAACAGGGAGAAGTGATCTCCACCCTCAATACTAGATTCATCATACCGCCATTTGACGTCAAGTGTGCCGCACTGGCATCCCGACTGTTTCGTCAAGGAAAAAGTAGGGTAAAGAAGGGTGCGAAGGATTCGAGAAGATCCTTGCGGGCCGACACCCTGATCATAGCAACGGCAGCAGTTCACGGCGCGAGAGTGTTCTATAGCAACGACAAGCGTTGCCGGAAGCTCGTTTCTGATTGCGTTCCTCGGCTTGAGGCCAAGGATCTACCGACGATGGCCCCCAACCTCTTCGCACAATAATTGAGTACGACCAACGACTCCCTTGCGGGCGTGCAGGGTGTCCATCGTCGTTCGCATGCCGAGCGACCCTTGTATCACGGAACCTTTATCATGCGGTTTCACGATGGTGGAGTCGCGACTTTCGGCACTCAATAGACATCCAGATCGCTGCCCGAACGGACCTCGCCTTGATAGGTGCGGGCGATTTCTTCCAGGAGATCCTCCGGGGATGAACCCCAGAAGAGTTGGTGGGTGAGAACTAGCAACTTGGGCTGAACCTGGCGGGCGATCTCGGCTAGCTCGGTTGTAGAGGTGTGGAACTGGGAATGGTAGCGCTGCCAAACCGGTGGGCGAGTGTCGAAGCCAGCTTGGGAGTAGACCTCGTGAACCAGGATGTCACAGCCGCGGGCATGTTCGATGAGGCTGGGACTCGGCGCGGTGTCGCCGGAAACCACCACCGTTCGGTCGGCGGTCTCGAAGCGATAGCCGAACGCGTGGGGCCACGATCCGTGTCGGACGGGGAACGCGGTCACGCGCACGTGGCTGTCCTGGTAGATAAGTCCGGGACTGATCTCGTGAACGTTGACCCGAAAACCGTGTGCGTTGGCTGGCTCTCGCCCATCGAGACGAATGCGGATGTCCTGATCGTAGGCGGCCAGGAGATGGTCCGTCATATCGCGTAGGCCAGGTGGGCCGAAGGCCTCCAGCGGCACAGAACGCTCCAAGACCCAGGGAGTGAAGATCAGATCGGGATAACCGAGCGTGTGGTCGGTATGCAAGTGGGTGATGAAGACGTGAGTCAAGTTATCGACGGCCAACGCCTTGATGCCGGATCGATGTGCAGCGGCGGCACGGCGAACGACGCCCGGGCCGCAGTCCACCAGATAGGCACGATCTTGGACCACCACCGCAAGGGCCGGCCCCGAACGGTCCGGATCTGCGTTGGGCGTGCCAGTCCCTAATAGCACGACACGAGTCCGTGCATCAGCCGGGGAGGTTGAAGACGTGGTGATCGAGCCGGATTCAGTGTCCGGTGTTGGCGTGTGGCAGGAGATGCCGATCAGAGCGATGGCGAGAACAGAGATGCATCGACTCATCGGGATCTGACTCTCTTCGGCCGGCGAGGCGCCGGCCGCTACTTCGGGCGGCTAACCTCCGCGGGTGTGCATTTCGAGGTGATGCTGCTTGCGCAGCGTGGAAACCGAAACCAGAACGGAGCGATTGGGAATGGCAAGTCTGTCTTCCGCTCCGCGGTCAACCCGTCGCTGCCATGCCGACGCAATCACCAAGGAGATCGCTTCGTTCGAGGCACCGTTTCGTAGGGGTGACGTCAGATCGATGCCCTGGTCGGCATACAGGCAAAGATACCACAGACCGTCGGCGGTCAGGCGACTTCGATCGCACGAGCTGCAGAATGGGGCAGTGGTGGAGGATACAATGCCGAACCGAGTCGAATCCGGCAACACGAACCGCTCCGCCGGCGCACGATCCTCGCGCTGGGCTGGTTCGATGGCCCCGTAGTGGCGGCCGAGTAGCTCGAGAATCTCGCCCCGGGAGACAACCTGCTGCGGCGACCACCCGGTGGCTCCGCCGACGTCCATGTACTCGATAAAGCGCACCTCGGCCTCAACGCTCTTGCCGAACTCGATCAGCTCTACGAGCTCGTCGTCGTTGAATCCGCGCATCACGACGGTGTTGATCTTGAGTCCTGCCAGACCGGTGGCACGAGCGGCCTGGATCCCGGCAAGCACCGCCCCGAGGTCGTCGCGTCGGGTCAACGACTTGAACCGCTCGGGCTGGAGCGTATCCAGGCTTACGGTTATTCGATGGAGTCCCGCGTCGGCCAGCTTCTGAGCGCAGTCGGCCAACAGGATTCCGTTGGTGGTCAAGGAAAGGTCGCGCAATCCTGACCGTGCGGCAAACATCTTGACCAACGCCGCCAGATCCCGGCGCAACAACGGCTCGCCTCCGGTCAATCGCAGCCTCTCGATGCCCAGCTCCACCAGCAGGGCGACCAGGTTATCCATTTCCTCGAAGGAGAGCAGATCCCTACGCGGGATCCAGACGTAGTCCTCCTCGGGCATGCAGTATTGACAGCGCAGATTGCAACGGTCCGTCACCGATACTCGCAGGCTGCGCAGCGGGCGGTTACGCGTGTCGATCAACGGCGTGTCGCTTCTGAGGCTCATCAGTGCATCATACTATCACGGCCCGCGCGCGGCAAAGGCATGCGCCCCGTGTCTGGACAGGGTGCCGCGCGCCCGGATGCGGACGCGCACACTGCGGTATGGCTCGTGCTACGCCTGCCGGATGCAGGTGAAAGCCCGGCGAACGGGCGACGCGATATCTGCGGACGTCTTGTGCCACAGTCGCGATTGGCGTAGAGATGCGCGGTTGAGGTCGATCAGGTGGAGGCTAGTGCATCGGCGGGCGCAGCTATGGACTCGAATGGGCGGATGATCATCGCAGGGCTCTCGATCGAGCTGCACGATGTCCGTGCAACTCTCGCCGAGCTCCAATCCGTCTACGATCAGTTTCAACAGCGAACGGACGCATTCAAGACCGATCGCCGCAACCCGCACCTGTGTCGAGCCGGGTGCAGCCACTGTTGCAAACACGGGGCCGTGTTCGCGGTCACACTCGTTGAGGCGGTCCAATGGTCGATGGCGGTCGGCGCGTTGCCGGATGCACAACGCGGACGGGCTCAAGATGATGCGGCTGCGTTGCTCGAGCAGCAACATCGAGCTTTCGCGGATGTCGAGGGTCCGCCGGACGTTCCCGGTCGGCGTGAGGAGGCGCTCTTCTCGTCGCGGATCTCGCGCTTGAACGCGAGCGGTCCGGCTTGTCCGCTGTTGTTCGACGACCTGTGCAGCGTGTACGAAGACCGCCCGCTGCTCTGTCGAGCCTACGGCTTTCCGGTGGATGCCTACGCCGTCAAGGGGGACGACACCATCGTATTTCGGAGTCTCTGCGTTCTCTACGAAGGCATGGAACTCAACGACTACGTTCGTGCGAAGGACTTGAAGGGGCGAACGACCGAGCTGTCCCAACGACTCGCCGGTGATCACGATATCGATGTCGTATACCCGGGCCGAGATGCCCGTGTCCAGCGGAGAGTCGTCCTCGACGATGACCTCGATGAAGGAGGGGGACAGCATGCTATAGGGTGTATCACCCTTCAGGAAGGCGCCATCGCTATCCTGGGTGTTGGCCATGTGCTGGTTGAAATAGGTGGCCCCCATGGTCAGCACGTTGCCGAGCTTTGTCTCCCAGTGTCCCCCGAAAATCAGCACCGGGGACCGCTCCGTCGTGGACCGGAAGGTGGAAAACTTGGCCGTGTTCAGCAGATCTCCACCCTGGCTCAACATCAGGGTGAAACGGTTGTCCGAGGACGCGCCGTCGAACAGAATGCCGAAGAACCGGGGGTCGTGGAAGGTCAGGTCCGAAAACTTGGCGCGGATGTCCTCGCCGAGAGTCAGCCGGTAGTTCCATCCCCGATAGGAATCGTTGAGCATCACCAGGTTTGCAAACCAGCCAAGGTACTGGGCCGTCCTGGTTTGGATCCGGCTGACGCCAGGCCGGGAGAACTCCCAGTTGAAGACGTTGAATCCACGCGACAGGAAGTTACCCAGCCGGTCGTAGCGGTTGCGCGCGTTGATCACCGCCGGATAGGGATCGTACTCCTTGCGCCCGTAGTTCAAGTAGGGTTCGGGATGGCCCAGGTTGAGAAACTCGCGGTTGCGCATGAAGGTCTGGGCCTCGGCCTCGGGCGCCAACAGAATCCAGCCCAACAGCCCCAGCAGGCCGGCCCGCACCAGACGTTGTCTCGCAGCTCTCATGACGGTGTCCTCATCGAGTATTTGGATCGGCTTGCCGACAGACTCATCGCGCGGCAGCTCAGCGCCAGTTGTGCTTCAGGCTGAACCGGTGCATGCCTCCCAACGCGGAGAGCTGCAGGGGATATGTGTACGCGTAGTCGAAGTGCCATTGCTTCCAGTCCTGTCCGATGCCCACGTTGACTTGCTCGCCAGACCAGTCGGGGCCGAAGGCGCTGCCGCCTACCCGGAAGCGGGCGTCGGCCAGACTG
>JADFPW010000332.1 GCA_022562105.1 Planctomycetota bacterium | reverse complement strand
GCAAACTAGCCAGGTTCCAGCGGAACGGCGTGATGTTGATGAGGATGGGCGACACGGAGGTGGCGCCGCTGTTCGCCCGGACGCAGGGCACCGGACGTTGGTGTGCTGACGACGGCATCATCGACCCCGCGGAGCTGCTCACCGCCTACCTCGAGGG
The DNA here is from genome assembly GCA_022562105.1 of Planctomycetota bacterium. Lineage (GTDB taxonomy): Bacteria > Planctomycetota > Phycisphaerae > UBA1845 > UBA1845 > JADFPW01. The sequence continues at coordinate 4,666 of JADFPW010000332.1, read as the reverse complement.
CCAAGCCATCCTCTACGATACCGAGGTGATCGGCTGGCAGCGCGTGGGTGACCGGGTTCGTATCGAGACCCAACGCGGCGAGATCTTCTGCCGGCTCGTGGTCAACGCTGCGGGTCCGTGGGCGGGTGAGCTGGGCGGCCTGCCGTTGCGGACGATGAACCGCCATCTGTTCGTCACCACGCCGCTGGACTGGGTGCAGCCCTACTGGCCCACCGTTTGGGATGGTCCGAACGGACTTTACTTCCGTCCCGAGTCAGGAGGATTGTTGTTGTGCTGTTGCGAAGAGATTCCGGCCACGCCGGGGGACTATCGAGAAGAACTCGACATGCTCGCTGACCTACACGAGAAGGTGCGCACTATGCAGCCGGGACTCGGCGAGTTGTGCATCAAATCTCAGTGGGTCGGTCAGCGCGTGTTCGCCCCGGATCGCAAGTTCGTGATCGGCTTCGATCCGAGAGACGACCGTCTCTTCCACGTGGCCGGGCTGGGCGGTCACGGGGTGACCGGCTCGTATGCGATCGGTCGCCTTGCTTCCGGGCTGTTACTGGGTGGGACGGCGCCGGATGCGGAGAGCTTCGCACCCCGGCGACTGCCGCTATAGGAGGGGCTCTGTGCCACTACTCTGGAGCAGCGGTACAGAGGTGTCATCGTGAAAACGATCATCGAGCCGTTCCGCATCAAGGTCGTGGAGCCGATCGAGCTCACTACGCGCCAAGAGCGTGAGTCGATTCTAAGAGAAGCCCATTTCAACCTGTTCGCCATCAAGGCGGAAAACGTACTCATCGATCTGTTGACCGACTCCGGCACCACCGCCATGAGCAGCGAACAGTGGGCGGCCATCATGCGGGGCGACGAATCCTACGCGGGGGCGCGGAGCTTCTTCCGGCTCTGCGACTCGGTCCGCGAGATCACCGGATTCGACCACATACTGCCCACCCACCAGGGCAGGGCGAGCGAGCGGATCCTGTTTGAAACGATCGGTGTCCAGGGCAAGATCGTTCCCAACAACAACCACTTCGACACCACACGGGCCAACATCGAGCATTGCGGTGGACAGGCCCTGGACCTGGTCATCGACGAGGCAAGAGACCCGCAGTCCCGTCACCCGTTCAAGGGTAACATGGATCTGGACAAGCTCTCGGCGCTGATCGAGCGCGAAGGCGCCGAGCGCATCCCGCTGTGCATGGTCACGATCACCAACAACAGCGGCGGCGGTCAGCCGGTCAGCTTGGCCAACCTTCGCCGGGTGAAGGAGTTGTGCCACCGACACGGCATTCCGTTCTTTCTGGACGCATGCCGTTTCGCGGAAAACGCATTCTTCATCCGCAAGCGCGAAAAGGGGTTGCAGGATCGCTCTAGTCGGAGCATCGCTCGAGAGATGTTCGACCTGGCTGACGGGGCGACCATCAGTGCCAAGAAGGACGGGCTGGTGAACATCGGCGGCCTGCTGTTGCTCCGCGACCACGAGCTTATCCACCAAGCTCGCAACAACCTGATTCTGACCGAAGGCTTCCCGACGTACGGCGGCCTGGCTGGACGGGATCTGGAGGCCCTGGCCCAAGGATTGCAAGAGGTGCTGGACGAGCGATACCTGGCGTACCGCATCCGTACGGTAGAGTATCTGGGCGAGAAGCTCGTCGAGGCCGGTGTTCCCATACTAGAACCCCCGGGCGGTCATGCCATCTACATCGATGCGAAACGGTTTTGCCCGCAGATCCCGCCCCAGCACTTCCCCGGTCAGGCGCTCGCCGTGGGCCTCTACCGGATAGCAGGGATCCGCGGGGTGGAAATCGGAAGCGTAATGTTTGGCGAAGGCGCCCACCAGTCGCCCATGGAACTGGTCAGACTGGCCATGCCGCGACGGGTGTATACCCAATCGCACATCGACTACGTCATCGAGGCGGTGACCGAGTTGTACAGGCTGCGAAGCGAGTTGCGCGGTCTGCGAATTACCGAAGCCCCTCCGACACTTCGACACTTTAGCGCGAAGTTCGAGGAGCTATAACCCAAGTGAGATCCCGTTCTCGGAGAAGTCATCACGCCGGTCGTTGAGGAATCGGCGGACAAGACGTGTCAGCGCATGAGCGAGATGCTCAGCCATGTCGTTCCCGAAATAGAGATGCGCTGCAAGGCGGAACTGGTCTACGAGATCAACCGCATCAAGCGGGAACGCCACGCCGTCATTCTCGGGCACAACTACATGGAGCCGGTCCTGTTCCACACGGCCCTGGATTGCCAGGGCGACTCGCTGGAGCTATCCCGCATCGCCGCCTCCGCCGACGCCGAAGTCATCGTATTCTGCGGCGTACGATTCGTGGCCGAGACCGCCAGCATCCTCAGCCCGGACTAGACGGTGTGGCTGCCTTCGAGCAGGGCCGGCTGTTCGCCGGCCGAGAGCATCACCGCTCAAGACCTACGCACACTGAAGCAGCGTTTCCCCGGAGTGCCGGTGGTCACGTACATCAACACCTACCAGGCCGTTGAAAAAGTAGCGGCCGGCGCCTCGCCGGCCGGCGCCACGCAGCTGGCTGGCCCCGGATGAGGGTGTTTGGGGCGCGAATCGGCCGTGAATGAGTTTTTCAACAGGCTGCTAGGTGGTAACGGTAGCGGCCCGCCCACCACATGAACGCGTCCCACATCCAAGACACATCTGGTGGTGGGGGTGCCACTCAACGCCGTTAACTATCTTGGTGCTCGATGACGATTTTGAGCCATGAAAAACGCCCCTTTTTGCCGATTCAGGCTTGCGCAACAGTAAGCCGTGGCAGAAAGGGACGTCATCATGAAGATCATGGCCATGGAGGGCCGAGTCTGCAAGCTCCATCGTCGAGATTGGCCCGGATTCTTGAGCCGCGTGGTGCCCGATCACACTTGGCAGCAGTTGAACCGTGGCCGACGACGATCGTCCGATCCCCGGCTGCGCTGGTCCACCAAGCATATACTCCTGTGCTGGGTCATCATGGGCTGGTCGATCCAGGGGCAGTTGACCGAGCGATTTCGCGAGGGTGTCGAGCTTCTTTCCCGTATGTTTTATCGACGCCGTCGGTGTGGCGGAACCTATCAGGGGCTGACACAGGCGACCCAGCGGGCAGGCATGGCGGTGTTTGCCGACTTTTGGCACGGCCTGCGTCAGACCATTCCGAATCGTGTGGGTCCGGCCTGGACTTGGTTTGGCTGGACGGTGTTCGCGGTAGACGGTTCTCGGGTAGACGCCCCGCGGACCCAGGGCAACGAGAAGTCCTTGGGCAAGGCCGGTCGCGACAAGACCCATCCGCAATGGTGGATCACTCGACTGATTCATCTTCCCACCAGGATGATGTGGGATTGGCGTCAAGGTCCGGGCAACAGCAGCGAACGCACCCATCTGCGAGAGATGATTCCGTCCCTGCCGGCATCGAGTTTGCTGGTGGCCGACACGGGATTCGGGGGATTCGATTTGTTGTGGCAACTGTCCAACGCGAAGGTGATGTTCCTGATCCGTTGCGGGGCCAACACCACGCTGCTGGTCGAGGATACCGGTCAGCGGATCGAACGCCGGGGAGAATGCCGCCACGTCTATCTTTGGCCCAGGAACCGACGCTGGCACCCGACGCTGGCATCCGCCGCTGTGCTTGCGCTTGATCGTCCTCAAGCGCGACGGCAAGCGGGTCTATTTGCTGACCCATGTGCTGGAATCTCCGCGTCTTTCGCGTTCCATGGCCGGCGAACTCTACCGCGCTCGCTGGGGAATCGAAGTGGCCTTTCGCGGACTCAAACAAACGCTGACCCGTCGCCAGGTGTTGGCCCGGACGCCGGAAATCGGAGCCATGGAACTGGCCGCCAACATTCTTGCGTTGGCCTTGTTGCTCTTGTACGCCGCGTTGGTGATGGGCGTTCGGGTCATCCGGCTGAGCGTAGCCGACGCCTTGCGAGCGATTCGCCGGGCCATGGCGCGTGTCCGGGACGGCCACTCCTGTTCCACGCTTGGCGAGGACTTGTGGGCAGCGGTCTGCGACGACTACCTGCGCCGCTCGTCGAAACGGGCTCGCGATTGGCCGCACAAGAAGAAGGAACGCCCCCCCGGGTGTCCGAAATTGCGCAGGCTGAAGGGACGAGAAATAACCAGGGTCTACAGGACATTGAGCGAACATGCCCCACGACTTACTTAACGGCGTTGGGTGCCATGGGTGGGAGCCGTCACCCCATCGATTAGTGCGCCACCCGGTCAACACCCCCGCGGATCGTGCTGATCGGGTTCGGGTTGACCAATTCCATGCGCAACATGCGGTGGCGCTGTCGGCCGCGAAACCGATGGACCTCTTTTCGCTTCACGCTGAACCCCATTCGTTCGTAGCAACGAATCGCCGGCTGGTTGTCGGGAAACACCACCAACACGATGGCCGACGCCGCCATCTGCTGGAACGCTTGCTCCACCAGAAAACCGACAAACCGGTGACCCCATCCTTGCCCGCGCACGTCCGCTCGCAGGAGCAGATGACCCAACCAGAGCGCCGACGGACTGCTTTCCATCGTGTTGAGTTCCGCGTAGCCGCACGGCTCCTGTTGGCCAGCCGCCCACAGCAGCCAGGCGCAACCGCCCTTCGAAGTCCACCCGACCACCTTGGCGGCCGTCAGCGGCGACGGCGTTCCCGGAGCCAAGCGGAATAGTGCCTCCTCACCCTGCACC
>JADFPW010000331.1 GCA_022562105.1 Planctomycetota bacterium | reverse complement strand
TGGCAGGCTTGCTTTAGCGGTCGATAGGAGTTCGCTGGGTCTCGACGCGTTCTGAGGTGGTCAATGTGCGACCGCCGTCCGACTCCGGAATGATCGGCGGCAGATCGCCGAGTTGGAACAGCTCGGGGTCAGGAAGCCGATCCGGGTGGCCCTCAGGGAGATTCGCGCGATTGCGATTGTAGTTGTCCGACACGACACGCGAATGGGGAATCTCAATGCCCTTCTCATCCACATCCCAGCTCACCCTGACGTGGGAACGCCGATCCGTTGCGAGTTCCAGTCTGATGCGCAGCGATTTGCCGGGATCGCCCTCGTTGGGGCCGGCTTCGTCGAACCCCCAATCGTCCAGCAGATCCGCGGCGTTGGACGGATGGAGGCAGCGGTACCAGACCGGCTCGAGTGGGCCATCACCTGGCGCTGACTGCAGGAAGCCCGACATGATGGAACCGGGCTTTGGACGCACGGCAAAGAGGACGAGGGGATGCTGGTTATTCACGCCGGAGACACCCCGATCTTCCCAGAAAGCCTCCGCGTTGTTTCCAAAAAGAACGAGCAGTTCGGCATCGGGCAACCAGCGGCAATGCCCGATCGTGCCATCATGCCAGACCTGGTATTTCACCGCGCCTTCGAGATCGTAGACGCGGACGAAGCACTGGGAGTAGGCTTCGTGAGAATAGACGACCACAATCTCAAGCCCGGGTAGCTCGGGGAAGATATCGAACACTCCGCCGGTGCATACCGAGAAATCTTGCGGCTTGTAGACGCGTGCGTGGCGTTCCGGCAGCAGTTCGCCGGGTTTGATCCTCAGCTCCAAGACCGGGTCGGTAAGATTGTGGTCGATATCGAAGACACAAGCAGAATCCGCGTATGGATAGTTGTCCGCTGAGGAGAAGGCGAGCACCGCCAGTCGGCCACCCCCCATGGCGCCTGGTCGGCCGATCAATCCATTGTATAGCAGATTCACCTGTCCAGGTGCTTGGGTACTCCAAAAGTGCAGAATGTTCCCGCTGGCCGAAAGAAGTCGTACTTCTTGTGGATCCACCTGAACGACCTTGTACGGCCGCTCGTTCACAATCCAGACAGTGATCCAGGTTCCCGCTACGATCGCCAGCCCCGCTACCAGACAGCACGTTGCCGTCGTGATGACCGGATGCGCAATAAGCCACTGACCTGCTCGGGCCCAGTCCGTCGGCGGCCGCGCCTCGATCGGCTTGCCGCTGAGATGGCGCCGGATGTCGCGGGCGAGATCAGACGCCGACTGGTAGCGGTGTTCGGGATTCTTCTCGAGCGCCTTGAGCACGATGGTCTCAAGATCACCGCGGAGCCGTCGGCTGAGGCTGGAGGGTCGGGTCGGCGTCGCTTCCTTGATGAGACGGGTTGCTTGATAGATCGAGCTGCCGGCCGTGTCATACGGTAGATTGCCGGTCAGCAATTCATAAAGCACGACGCCAAGCGAATAGACGTCACTTCGCGTATCGATTTGGTTGGGATCGGCATCGCATTGCTCGGGGCTCATGTACTGGAGCGTGCCGATGAGCTGGCCGACCTCGGTCTGCATCGTGGTGAGGGTAACGTCCGTGTCGAAGGAGCGGGCCACGCCGAAATCAACGACCTTCACGTGACCCGCCTCGTCCACGAGGATATTTCCCGGCTTGAGGTCGCGGTGAATGATCCCCTTCTGGTGACCGTACTGAACCGCGTCACAAACCTGCGCGAAGCGCTCCAGGCGATCCCGGATACCAAGCCCGTTGCGTTCAGCATGCTCCGTAATTGGAAGCGCGCCGGATAGATATTCCATCACCAGATACGGCAGGCCGCGCTCGCCCGTCGCATCGTCAACATGGATACCCGCTTCATACACCTGCGAGATGTGCGGGTGATGCAAATGGGCGAGGATGCGCGACTCGAACTCGAATCGCTTGGTGGCCTGCCGGGAAGCTATCTCGGCGTTCAACACTTTGACAGCTACCGAGCGCTTCGGATTCTCCTGCTCAGCAAGGTAGACCGTACCCATGCCGCCCCTGGCTATGATCGCCGTTAGCGTGTATCCGCCGAGCTTGGTCCCGATTCGCGGGGCGGGATGGACCGCGCATTCCGGGTGGGCGTCTTGGCCCGGGGGATCCGGTGGGCTGAGAAAGCCGGCCTCCGCCCCGCGGTGGTGCTGGAGCAAGGACTCGATTTCAGCGCAGAGTTCCCGGTCCGTACCGCACGCTCTTGCGACAAACGCGTCGCGCTGCTCGGGCGGGCAATCCAGCGCGTCTTCGAATACTTGCGCCCTACGTCTTGATCGCTCTTCAGTCATGGACCGAGCCCTATTCGCGTTCTGCACCTCCCTTGGTCAGCTCTCGATGGAGCCACGCCCGCGCAAACGCCCAGTACTTATCAACGGTCCGTGGTCCCAGGCCCAGAGCGGTGGCAGTCTCATCGACGGTAAGCCCGGCGAAGTATCGCATGGACACCACCTCCGCCTTCTGGGGATACTCCTGACCAAGCCTAGTCAGCGCCTCATCGATGGCCAGCACTTCTGCCGCGTCCTGATCGAACGTCGGGGGATCGTCAAGCAATGGCCCAAGCTGCCGATTGCCCCCTCGTTTCAGACTGCCTCGACTACGTGCGTAATCCACGCGAATACGGCGCATGGCTTGCGCGGCCGCCGAGAAAAAATGGCCGCGGTGGTGCCATTCGGCCATCTGATCACCGGCCAAGCGGAGATACACCTCATGGATCAGTGAGGTCGGGTGGAGCCGTTTACCACGAGGCTCGTTGGCCAACTGCAGGCGGGCCATACGGTGTAGCTCGCCGTAGATCAGCGACCACAGCCGTTCGTGGGCTGAATCGTCGCCCTTCTGGGCCGCCGCAAGCAATCGAGTGACTTCGTAACGCGGTAGGCCATCCATATCACGCTCTCGACCAGACACGAATCTGATTATACCGGCCCGGCACCCAATCCCCGCACGATTACAGGTCCGCTTGAATACCTCCGCTAAGTGGGTGCCCCCGTGGAGAATCTCAGATGCCCAGCGCTTTTTTCGTGCGCTCGACCATTGGGAACTACGCACGTTTCTTTCCGTGACAAGCGGCACTTGTGGGCCACGAGCCCGGAGCGCCAGAGACGGTCGAGGGGCCGGTCGCCGACCCCGCTAACAAGGAGTCTGAACGATGCAACACACCTATCCTCGAAAAGCTGCCCTTGCGGTAGCCCTCCTGCTCACTGCGAGTCTCTATGCCGGAGACGTTAACCCTCCACCGGGGCCTGTCGGCCCCACGGGTCGGTTCGGACCGCGAACCGAAGTCAACAGCACGAACACGCCCGGGGATGGCAACTCGCTGTTCAAGATCACCATTTCGGGCTCGTACTATCTGGGCAGCAACATCAATGGAGAGGCGGGCAAGAGGGGGATTGAGATTGCGGCAGACGACGTTTCGCTCGATCTCAACGGGTTTTCCCTGATCGGCATCGTCGGTTCCGGAAACGGCATACACGCGGTCGGAAGGGATAATTTGAGCATCCACAACGGCACCGTGCGTGATTGGGATGGATGGGGCGTTGCGGCCTACGATACTGCAAACAGCCGCTTTGAGAATCTGCGCCTCAGTTCCAACGGTACGACCACCGCGCACGACGGTCTGAAGGTCGGCGCCGGCAACCTCATCGAGAGTTGCATCTCTGAGGGCAACACCGGACATGGGTTTGATACTGTATTCAACTGTGTGGTCAACAACTGCACAGCACGATCCAACGGAGCGGATGGTATCAATGTGAATGATTCTGTGGTCAGCGGATGCACGGTCAGTGCGAACGCGAATCATGGTATCCACGCTGACAACGGAGGAAGCACTGTCGTCAATTGCACGGCCAATGACAACGGAGGCGACGGCATCCACGCGGTCGATGCATCGAACGTGGCGAGTTGCACAGTGCGATCGAATGGGGGCGCTGGCATCCGGGCCTGCAATTCCCTGATTCGGCACAACACCTCCGGCGGCAACACGGGTCCAGCCGTTGACGGGTGCGGCTCGTCCACGGTAATCGACAACCACTGGTATTAACCCATCTGGTGACACGCTTGGAGGACGAGAAAATGTACCGGACAAAACGAGGAAAACTAAGGCCCGTCGCCAGGCTACGGGAATTGTTGTGTGTAACGTGCGTCTTGGCGATCGCCCACTGGGGTTTTGCGGACGCTCCGATTGACGACCAGCACAAGTTCGCCTGGGGCGAGAACATCGGCTGGACCAACTGGCGCGATGCCGATAGCGGGAACGCCGGGGTCGTGATCGGCCCAACCTTCCTCGGCGGGTTCATCTGGGGCGAGAACGTGGGCTGGATCAACACCGGCGACGGCTCGCCGGCCGACGGCGTTCATTATGCCAACCTGGACGGCACGGATTTCGGGGTCAATCGAGATCCCGCCACGGACTTCCTGTTCGGCCTGGCCTGGGGCGAGAACGTCGGGTGGGTCAACTTCGATACATCGTCGCTTGGCGGTGATCGAGCCCGGTTCGACCTGTGCCTTGGCAGATTTCTCGGTTACGCCTGGGGCGAGAACGTCGGTTGGATCAATCTGGACGACAGCACGCACTACGTGGCGACAATCCTAGAATCGGACTGCAATACCAACGGGGTCGAGGACGCCTGCGACATATCTGACGGTGCTAGTCAGGACTGCAACACGAACGGGCTACCAGACGAATGTGAGCAGGATCTTGACGGCGATGGCCTGATCGACGATTGCGACGACGACATCGACGACGACGGGGTGGGCAATGATCAAGATGATTGCAAATACGGCCCAGTCGGAGCGCCGATTGATTGCAACGGCAGGCCGAGAGCGGACAT
>JADFPW010000330.1 GCA_022562105.1 Planctomycetota bacterium | reverse complement strand
GGTGATGGCCTTGCCCAGCAGGTTAATATTCTCGAAATACTCACCTTCGGCGACGACGATCTCGTCCGTATCGACGGCGGCAACAATCGCCGCCTGGATCGTGCAATAGGGCGTGCCGGCCCCGTCGTCACACCCGGGATCGTTTCCGTCAACGTTGAGCGTATCGGCGATGGCCAATCCACCAAGAGCGAGACTTGCGATCAACACCGTCGCCGTTGTCCACCGTCGTGTGTGAATCATCTTGAACCCTCCTATAGAGTTGCGAAAGCGCGACAGACCCGAGAACTCACCGGAGTAGACCGTCCAGTTTACCAAATCCGGAGGCCTGGAAACAGTGCCTCCGAGATGAGCTCCGAGGCCCGAACTGGAGTTGGATCCTGGAGCGAGAGGGGGGCTAACTGATCCCTGATCCGCGGCGTGAGGGGCATCCGGCCCAACCAGGGGGGGGGCGAGTCCGGTTGCGGCATTTTGCGCGCTGCATGCGCCAGATGACTCAGTGCGGCCAGCACGAACCTGGCGGACCCCATCCGCTCCGCGCGGGGCCGGCTTTGGCCTACCGGTGACTGGCCGAAAATGGCTACCGGGCGAGGGTTCGGGCGAGCTTGGCATGCTAGATGCGACGGCAAAGCGGGGCGAGTGTGCCGAGCGTGTTCCGATCCGTATAATCCGCGGGTATGGGTATGGCAAGCGAAACGTTCGAGGAGTTGAAGGTCTTCGTGGGGTTTGGTTCCCAGGACGCGGCCAACCTTCGCGCCCTGGCTGGACCGGCCGAGCCGCTGCTTCCGGAGGTAGTTGGGCGGTTCTACGATGTGATCTTCTCGAATCCACAGGCCCGAAACGTGCTTCAAGGCGGTGATGAGCAGGTAGAACGCCTGCGTGAAACGCTGACGAAATGGCTTGTGGGGCTCTTTGGAGGGGTCTACGACTCGGCCTATCTGGAATCTCGATTCCAGATAGGTGTTACCCACGTCCGAGTGGGGCTCCCACAGAAGTACATGCCCCTGGCGATGGAGGTCGTCCGGCGATCTCTGGTCGACGGGCTGCGAACCCAATCGATCCCCGATCTCGACGAAAAGCTCCGCTCACTGCACAAGCTGCTCACTATCGATCTGACAGTGATGCTAGAGAGCTATCAGCAGATCCGTTGGGAGCAGATACGGGAACTGGAGCGGACGGCTGTGGCGGCCAAGCTCTCCCGGGCCGAGCACCTGGCCGAGATCGGCCAGTTGGCCGCCTCGCTGGCCCACGAGATCAAGAATCCGCTGGCCGGCATCAGTGGGGCGATCCAGGTGATCGGCGATTCCTTGGAGGCGGAGAGCCCGTACCGCTCGGTGGTACACGACATCTTGGGGCAGATTTCGCGTATGGATGCCACGGTCAAGGATTTGCTGTTGTACGCTCGGCCCACGCCACCCCAGCCGAGTGTATGCGCCGTGGCCCGGCTGGTACCCCGCGTGCTGTCGCTCCTGCAGGAAGAGCCCTCATTGCGGAAGGTCCAGGTCGAGTTCCACAACTCCCACCCGGACGCGACGTTGTACGCGGATGAGGGTCAGCTGGAGCAGTTGCTGATGAACCTGATTATCAATGCGGCCCATGCCACGGCCGACGGCGGGGCCATCCACGTGGAGGCGGTGTGCCGAGGGGATCGCACCTTGTTGATCATTCGGGATCACGGGATCGGCATGCCGCCCGACGTTCAGGCCAAGGCCCTCGATCCGTTCTTCACCACCAAGGCCAAGGGGACGGGCCTCGGCCTGGCCATCTGCCGCCGGATCGCCGACTCGAACGGCGGGAGCATTTCCCTGGAGAGTGAGCCGAACAAGGGTACGGTCGTCACCGTCGACCTCCCACGACATGTGAACGGCCATCAGACGAGGGATACGTGATGCGAATACGCACTCTGATTATCGAGGATGAGCAACTGATCCGTTGGTCGCTTCGCCAGAAGTTCGAGGAACGCGGGTATGAAACCCGCGAAGCGGAAAACGGTGTGGCGGCCCTGGAGGCGCTCGACGGCGAGGCCTACGACCTGATCATGCTGGACTACAAGTTGCCGGACATGACCGGGCTGGAGATCCTGGCCAAGGTGCGCGAATCGGATACGGACGTGGTGATCATCATGATGACCGCCTTCTCGACCATCGAAAGCGCGGTCGAGGCGATGAAGCTGGGGGCCTATGACTACATTACCAAACCGTTCGCCATGGATCAGCTTTTCCGGACGGTGGACAAGGCCCTGGAGACCACCAAGCTACGCCGCGAGGTTCGCGAGCTGCGCCGTCACCTGGCTCACGAATACGGGATGGACAGCATCGTGGGCCAGGATCCCTGCATGTTGAAGCTCTTCGAGACCATCAATCGAGTCGCGGCCAGCGGATCCTCGACCGTGTTCCTGCGTGGCGAGTCGGGGACCGGTAAGGATCTCGTGGCCCGGGTGATCCATTACAGTTCCGATCGGGCGCCGCGCCCGTTCATGAACATCGCCTGCACCGCGATTTCCGAGAATCTTCTGGAGAGCGAGCTTTTCGGCCACGAAAAAGGGGCGTTCACCGATGCGAAATCCACCAAGAAGGGGTTATTCGAGTTGGCCGACGGCGGCACGATTTTCCTGGATGAGGTCGGCGACATGCCACCGGGCCTGCAGGCGAAGATCCTGCGATTCCTGGAGGAGCGGACCTTCCGTCACGTCGGAGGGACGAACGAGATTTCCGTCGACGTCCGGATCATCGCCGCCACCAACCGCGATCTCGAAAAGGCCATCAAGGAAGGGCAATTCCGTAGTGATCTGATGTATCGGCTCGATGTGGTCACGTTGGATCTCCCGCCACTGAGGGATCGCGGCGATGATATCGTGCTGTTGAGCCGGCACTATGTCGCCTCTTTCGCCAAGGAGTTTCGTAAGCCTATCACGAGTCTGGACGCCAAGGCACTCAAGAAGCTTCGTTCGTACGGCTGGCCGGGAAACGTACGTGAGCTGAGGAACGTCATCGAGCGGGCCGTCCTGTTGTCGACCAGCGACACGCTGCGGAGCGAGGATCTCGTGATCGGGCGGCCGAATCGTCAGGCGGACAATGGAGAGTTCACTTTGCCGACCGACGGAGTCGATCTGCACGAACTGGAAGGGGATCTGGTTCGCCAGGCGCTGGTGCGAACAGGAAACAACCAGACGAAAGCAGCCAAGCTGCTTGGCCTGAGTCGCGATGCATTGCGGTACCGACTGGAAAAGCTCGGGCTGCTTCCCTAGTGTAGTTTGTCACTCTGTTCGCATCTTATCCGACACGCCGTTCGCATCTTATCCGAGCCCCGACCGTGAGGGAGGGAGACAGAAAAACCGTTCCCTCACGGTCGCGGCTCGGTTAACACAAACAGCAGCGCTTATGAAACATTACGCTAATGGACGTCGCTGCTCGGCACCTTGTCGCGGTCATCAATCGCCTCGGGCCAGCCTTTCAGGCTGATGTGATAGCGTTTCCCGAAGAAGGTCTGGTCGGTCTCGGAAATGTGCCCCAGGTAGCCCAGAAACAGCGCTGCCACCAATCCGATCAGGCCGAACGTTACCGCGATGGGACGCTTCTTCGGGTGGCGTTCCTTGCCCCGATCCAGGAACGGCCAGACGCACAACAGGACGAACGGCACGGAGCAGGCGATGATCCCCAACAGGGCGCCGTAGGTGCCCTCGAAGTATTTGAGCAACTGGTAGCTGGGCAGGAAGTACCATTCGGGCTTGATGTGCGGCGGCGTCAGCAGTGGGTTCGCCGGCTCGCCGATTTCCCAGGGCGATACCACGGCGAGGGTCACCAGAAACGCCAGCAACAAGATCGAGATGCATCCCTCCTTGGCGACATGCACCGGGAAGAACGGGATCCCGTGCTCGGGTTTGAAAGGCTTCTCTTCGCCGACCGGTTCGAGGGTCGAGATGTTGTGCAAGCGCATCAGGAACAGATGCACGGCGATCAAACCGGTCAGCAGCCAGGGCAGGATGATCACGTGGACCACGAAGAAGCGCGACAGCGTCTCGCCGGTCACCGCATCTCCGCCGCGCAGGAAATACTGTAGCCACGGCCCGATGAAGGGCACCTTGTTGGCTGACTCGGTACCGACGGTGGTCGCCCAGAAGGCGACCTGGTTCCAGGGCAGCAGGTACCCGCTGAAGCCGAATGTGATGGTGCAGAAGAAAATGAGCACGCCCGTGACCCAGGTGAGCTCGCGCGGCTTCTTGTAGGAGCCCATGAAGAAGGTTCGCAGCATGTGGAGCAGCACCGTGGCGATCATCAGCGTGGCGCCCCAGGCGTGAATTTGACGATAGAGCCACCCGAAGTGAACGCTACCGGTGATGTACTGGATGGATTTGTGCGCTTCCTCCGGTGTTGGACGATAGTACATCAGCAGCAAGATGCCGGTCAGGGTCTGACTGACGAAGAGCAAGAGCGACAAGCTGCCGAACACGTGCAGCCAACCCGTATGCGGGGTGAGGCGCTTGTGAATCTGCTTGGAGATCAGTTCGCCGTAAAGGGCGGTGTCGAACCGAGCATCCAGGAAACGTTTGACGGCCTTACCTAACCCCATCACCTAACCATCCCGATCGAGTCCGCGCTGCTCACCATTGAGGGCTGCGTGCCCGGACATCTCCAAATGACCGTGGGCGAACGCGCCCCACACGTGCGACTCGGCCTCCGCTCCCTCACGGTCGCGGCTCTGATAGCCGACGGGTGGCACGGTCTGGTACTCCAGGCCGTGGGACAATTATCTTCAAGCCCCCACGGCCTGGAATACCAGACCGTGCCACCCAAGCTGCTTTCACCGTCGTTTAGGCCGGCGAGATATATACCTTGTCGCCGAGTTCC
>JADFPW010000329.1 GCA_022562105.1 Planctomycetota bacterium | reverse complement strand
CGGGATGGATCACGAGCGTCGTTAAGCACACCATCAGGACCACTCGGGACGATGCGCTGCGTCTTCGCATCAACGTGTCGGACCCATGGATGGCGATCCGTGGGCTTGGGAGGTTTTTCATCGGAAACTCATATATTGATAACAAATCATCAATCACAATTCACAATTCGGGTATCACCAGGTTTCCGAGGGCCAACGGGTCGTAAGCATTCTGTTGCGCTCCGGACCAGGTCGAGAACTCCTGATGAGCGGCGTCGAAGCGCGTGAAATTGACGCCCCAGATTCGTTGGCGCCGAGCATGGGCGTCGAAGGCCGCCATGGGGATGCGGGCTTCGACCACCCATCGATCATCATGGTACGCCACCGCGTGCTGCACGTCAGCCGCCCACGCTTCTCGCCGACCGGTCGGCGGATCAGATCCCACGCCTCGCTCGCTGAGCGACCCGCTGGACTTGAACACCACATGGTACAAGTCGCCCGTGTCCCGCGTACCGGCGTTGTAGGGGTCGATGAGAATCTCGACCAACTCCTCGCCCACCGGGACACCGTCCTCATACTGCACGTAGCTACGCTGCACGGCGCTGCGTGTCCAGGCTGAATCCGAGTAGCAGGTAAACGCGAAATACAGGTAGTCTCTGTCCCGAGCGACCATCCCCTCCGTCCGCGATCGCGGTCGAGATTCCGAGCGACTCGCCGCACCGCCGGCGGCGCTGATGAGCACGAAGTCACTCGCCCGATTCCCGACCCCGCCGGGCCAATCCGACAGGTCGCCGTCGAGCCGAATCACATGGTCAGTCGTCTCGGCCGCGAGAAACCCGAGCCGAGCGTGAAACCTGCGGGGTTCCTCATCGACGACCGCAAGTACGATCGGAAGCTGCTGGACGCCGTTCGGGCTCCAGGTCATCACGCCGGTATCCGCTCGGAGAACGACACGTCGGCTCCGGCCGGGAGCGATGGGGTCGATCGTCACGCCATCGACCGGCGATCGCCAACCCGCGGGCAGATCACCGAATCGCAATCTGCCCTCCACCGGCTTGCGCGTACGGTTCGACAGCGTTACCACACATTCGATGGCTACCGCCCCGAGCGCTGCCCGGCCGGTTTCGACAACGCGCCCGCCGTCGATTCGCAGGTGCACCCGCCGCGTGGCGTCCAGGAAACGACGCCATTCTACGGAGGCAGTCGTAACCCCCGACGTTCGTTCCGCCGAGTCGGCCAGTCGCCGTCGAATCTCCTCAGCCAGTATCCGCCGGGCGCGCGACCAGATGGTCGGATCCCGTACCCATCCACCGGCTCGTCCGTCGGCGAAGTGGGCCCCGTACGCGTCGCTGACCGCGAACGGAACCAGCGATTCAGCCAATACCTCAGCCACGTGCCCGCCGCCCAATGATTCGAGCAAACGCACGTAGGCTAAATCCTGCATCCCCCGACGTAGGTGCTTGAGTCGCACGGAAGGCAACGGCTCCGACATCCCCGCAACCGACCCCGGGTAGATCAGCGTGTGTTCATCGTAACTCAGGCACGTCTGGGCCGAGACCGGCTCGCCTCGTCCTGGCCAATGGTTGATCGGCGGGAGCATGACCGCCGCCGCATGATAACGATACATCTGCCACGCGAGGCTTCGCTGACACGATGACGCCGCGGCGATGGAAACCGAGCCGCTAAACGGCGGCCGATCAGCGTGAAACCAACGCTCGCGTCCAGCCTCAACCTCGCGCTCCATCGCCTGGACGTCAAAGTACCTGGCCGGCGGACACCAGATGTCCACGTGCTCACCGAGGGGCTCGTATGGGAAGCCCTCCCATCCAAACGGGGCCATGTCCTGTGGGAATCGCCCAACCATTCGCTGCAAGCGGGCATCCGCGGCTTTCACGATCGGGCCGAAGTAGGTGGCTGACTCGTGACCCGCCGCGGTAAGCATTTGCGTGCCGGGCAGCTCGACGTAGCTGCGTTGCAACCATCCGCGAGTGGCGAAGTGCTCGGCTGCGTTTGCCAGGTAGCCCTGCAGCATCCTGGAGCTCGCCGGGGTTGCCTGTTCCCCGACCGTTCGCCTCATCGGAAACGTGTCGTCAAGCGGAATAGGCCATCGAGCCAGGGGCACGCGGTCCTCGAACGCGTCACCGTCCAGGTATGGGCCTGCGACCCGGTCATACTCAGTCCAGTCAACACGAACCTGCTGCCCGGAACCCAGCTTGACAATCGGGCGCAGCCGGTGAAGCACCGGTGTGAGTTTGTGGGCCTGGAGCATGACCATGGTTTTGTTTAGCAGTTCGTCCAACTCCGCGGCGAGCGGACTGTCGCCCCAGAGCGTTAGCGGATCGTAGGGCTGCCCGTCGAGCGTGAGGTGATGGCGAAAGACCGCCTGATGATCCAGCGGTGCGATCAGGGCTCCATGGGGATGATCCGGCAGCTTGAAAGGCCACACGGTCAGCGAGATCGGAATGCTCGCCAGCACACTCCCAGACCGAGCGATGCTCAGCGTGGCCTCATACCGACCGGGACGGGTGTTGTTGGGGATATGCACGTCGGCCCAAATCGTGATCGGTTCGTCGGGGGCGATCGACCACGGCGGACCGAGCGGCCCATCCCCCAACGGCACCAGAATGTCCGGGATTCGGCCCCTGCGCTGGGAGGGTGGAATTAGACGCACGTGCCACCCGGGGTACGCTTCGACTTCCACCGCAAGCGACCGATACAGCGTGATCGCGTCGGAAGGGATCGCGTAGTGCGGTGAGGCTAGCGCATCCAACGCCACCGTGACGCCGTCTATCGGTTTCTCGATCGCCGACAGAGCGAGGTGAACGCTGACCGTTTCGCCGATGGCTCCCGCCAGGGTGATTCGATGGATCGGCCTCTGCATCTCCCGCCCGAGCGGTTCGGCGACCAGGAACACCTCGATCCGCCGTCCCGTTGGCAACTGGCAGGCCAACGGACCCGCCACCATCACCAAGCCGACGACGAGCATGACGAGTGCGCGCCCGACTCGGGCGTGGGCGTGGGCGTCATTCGGTCGGGTGGATCGCATCATGGTTTCAGCACCGCGTCGACCGGCTGCGGGTCCGTGACAGTATCGGCGGGAGTTCCTGACGCTGGGAGCCAGTAGGGCAGGTCGTTGACACGCCCTTACCATCCGGCGTCGAGTCGGGGGAACGTTGAGGGTGAGGCAGCGACATAGTGAAGGCAGGTCAATGACCTGCCCTACTCGATCAATGCCCTGCCCGTCACTCGTTGCCCTGTCTGCTACTCGCGCTCGCCCCGGAGGGGCGACGGGCTGTAGCCACGGGTGGAGCGGCGCGGCCGCGAAGCGGCCCGACGCGGAACCCGTGGAAGACCGGTTCATCATCCTCTTTTCGCCCCGGAGGGGCGAAGGACTCGCCCGTTGCATTGACAAGTGCGCGATATGTGGAGCACGTTCGAAGATGCGGTTCTGCTTCTCGACGTGCAGCACCATGATACGGTTGAGAAACTGCTCGACGTTGCTCGCGTAGCTGTCTCGTATCGCGGTCTTCTCCTTGTTCAGCACGCCCATTCGATCCAGGTCGCGCAGGCCGAAGCCTGCTTCCGCGTGCTTGCCGGATTCGATCTGCCGGTATAGCCGGACCAGTGCAGCCGAAGGGTCAGCAGCACTCCGGGCGGAACCGTCACCTCGCGAACGCACTGCTCAAAAGCAGGGGCACACCGTCAGTGCCACCCGCCCCACAGGCTCAAGGCACTTGGGCTACCCATCACCCGTGTTCTACTCTCCCGCAAAGGCCAGGATGCGGTCGCAGAGTTTTGTCAAGATCGTCGATGCCTTGCCCTCATCGTTCAGTTTCTCCAACGTCGCACTGATCAGCAAGTTGTTCTTGCGTCGGACGTCTTTGGTGTAGTGGTTTGCCTCGCGTGCTGTTTGCTCCGCAGTATCCCAAGCCGCACTCCCTACGTCATGCTTCACTACATCGAAGATGTTTGTCCGCCACATCACAACGTTGTCAGACCAGAGATCGTCAGAAGGCAGGGCGTCAGCCTTCGTGAGGCCGCATAGCCGGAGGATGCACGAATTGTTACGGCGGTGGTCTTCTCGCGGGTTGGGCTTGCTCTCGTCTGCATCCGAGTCGAAGACGACGAAACAGCGAATCCCCAACTCGCAGGCTATTGCGAGAGGCCTGCTTAGCGAGACCTTGCCATCGCAAACAACAAAGTGACAACCATTCTCTCGAAATGCATCCCATTTCTCCGTTAATTGCAGATGCGTGGAGATGAACGCCACATCCTCAATCCCTTCGACGAGGATGGCCACACGCGTGAAGAACAGCTCGCGTTGCGACGGCTGCATGATTTGTCCGACTCTTGCCATGAGTGCCGAGGGCTCGCCCGGACTCTCTCCAAGCGCGTCAGCTAGGCGTTTTTCCATATGTTCGTAGGTGGCGGCCTTCACGATAGAGCAGCGCGTCTCGCCGGACTTCCTGACTAGCCGTACACTCTCGAACCCTTCGGCGGAAACGAAATACGGGCTGTGTGTTGTCACGAGGATTTGCGCATTACCCTCGGGCGACGAAGCGAGTTTTTCCAGGACTGCGGCAATATGCTGTGCCTGTGGGGGGTGCTGGTACAATTCTGGTTCCTCGAAGCCGAGGAGCAATGTTGGGCCCGCTTCCTGATCCACCATTGCCAACTCTTGCAGGATCGCGAGTAGGAAAGACCGCTGCATACCGTGTCCGAGGCGCGGCACTTCGCCGATGAAACCATCTTCGCCGATGGAGACGCGTGCGACCGGTTCGTTGACTACCAATGACTTGCTCGGATCGTAGTACCAATCAAGCGACAGATCGGCCCCGGGGTTCGCCCAACTGCGAAGCCGTGTTCTGATAGAAT
>JADFPW010000328.1 GCA_022562105.1 Planctomycetota bacterium | reverse complement strand
CAGCGGTTACGTCGTCCGGTGGAATGAGGGTTCCACCGGAGGTGTCCGCGCCGTCGATCAATAGCCACGCGGGATCGGTTTGATCGGACTCCGCCGTCCAGAGAACGTCTGAGGCTGACTCGCTGGTTAGCGTGTATATCTGCGTATCCTCGAACGGCCCGTCAAAGAATCCTTCGACATCGAACGTGGTGGTGTCGTCCGGCTCGACGCTGATGGGTTCGGTGAGGGTCAGATCGATCACGCGGAGAATGTCGTCACCGCCGGAATCGTTGGAGAAGGTCAACGTGCCCACGTTGAGACCGACGACCAACTCGTCTTCCACGTCGTCCGGCTCACAAATGGCGGCGACGGCCACGACAATGTCGATCGACGCCTTGCCAAGCAACTCGAGGTCGATGACCTCCTGGAGGTCATCGACCGTGAGCCAACCGACATCGGGGATGACGCTGACCAGGATCGTGTCCGGCGTTAGGTTGGTGATCGTGTAGATCTGTTCCGGAATGTCATACTCGCCGCCGTATGGGCCCTCGATGCCAACAGTGACATCCGGTGTAACCTGCACGACGTCCTTGATTGACTGAACGACACGGAATCCCCATGTGGTCTGAACCGCGTCAGCCCCGGCGAGGGACGAAATCGTGTTCAGAAGGGCGACGTCGCTCGAAGTCCACGATCCACCGCGAAGCGAATGGGTAAGGGCGTCGTCGCCGCCCTGGTCAGTCTGCCATTCCCATACGTTGCCGGATATGTCGTATAGGCCGTACCCGTTTTCGGTGTCGGTGGTGGCGAACGCTCCGTCGTGATCCGTACCGTCGAAATAGCCCACCGGCGTGGTGCCGTCGTCGAACGGGTCACCACTGCCCAGGTAGTTCGCGTCGGCACCGGTCAGAATGTTGCGACCGAATCCGTAGTCCGCATCATCCGGTGGATCTGCGTTCGGCAGCCACGCCGCCGACTTGAACCACTCGCTGTAGGCGCTGGCGCCGCTCTCGCCGTGGTCCATGGGCAGACGGAAGCCCGCGTAGTTATCGACAAGATCGAGTCGCTCATCGTCGTCCAGGTCGCGAACCGCCCAGTCCTCAGTGCTAATCGAGACCGGATGCCAACCGAGCAGGTCGTCGTCCGTCGATTCGGTGTAGGCTCGCTGGGCGATGTCCAAACCCTGATCCAGTGTGAGCCAGTTGCAGAACTTGACCGCCCCGTACCAGCTCATGCCGGTCACCGGATGATCGGCTAGGTCGGCGTCCACCTCGTAGAGGCTGGTCTCGGAGTTGTAGGTGATCGCGCCGTTGGTTTCCGCGTCGAACAGGAACGTGACGCCAGGCCCGGTGCCGGTGGTCCCGGTGATCTCGCTGTGGATGTAGACGCTGCCGGTTTCGGTATCAAAGTACATGTACTGGCCGCGCTCGTTGTCGAGGTTGACCAGGGCGTCGTTCAGGAAGACGGCGTACTGGTCGTTGGCGACCTCGAAGCGCCCGACTCGATAGTCGTATACGGGCCCGCCCGACAGCTCGTCACCGGGCACCAACGACATGGGCATGTCAATCAGCGGTTGACCCGACGCGATCGGTAGAAGCGCCGTCAGTGCGGCTAGAGTGAGCACCTGGCGAAGTCGGTGTGATCGATGCATACGGTGCGAACTCCTCGAACGCTAACAAGGCCACTTGGCAGCGGAACCCCTCGTGGCCTGCGTGTGACGAACTGGGTGGCACGGTCTGGTACTCCAGGCCGTGGGCGTGGCGCAAGCTATACCCGTCACCCACGGCCTGGAGTACCAGACCGTGCCACCCCAAGACGAGTTCGGCCGAGCCATAGGCAAGCCAGCCGTCTATCGACTGACTATCGGCCGGTGGGCCAACGGCGGATGACCCGATGTGACGGCGTCGGCCGGCCAACGGTGCTGGGGCGGCCACAGGTACGATCGCATGCCACGAGCAGCGGTCTCCCCTTGCGATCCCTCTGACTTGGCCCTAAACAGGGCGTTTTCGCACTCGGGATCCCCCAATTGGAGATCAGAAATGGGACGACTGCACATCGCGTCTTGGCTACTCGCATCGAGTCTCTGCGTCTCGGCTCCCGCCCAGGAAGGGGATCCAACCGTTCCCCAGGAAACGCCCGACGTCCGAATGCCCGCCGGTGATGCCGCCCGTGGGATCCCCATGCCGACCGGGACGTTCGATCAGGAGGTGTATCGCGCCCGTCGCCAACGGGTCATGGAGCAATTGGATGGAGACGTCGCGGTGGTGTTTGGGGCCACGTCGATCGGGACGCACGGCGCCCAGGATGCCGATTTCTACTACCTGACGGGCTTGGCGCAGGAGACGGGGGCAGCCCTGGTATTGGCCCCCAGCGAGCCGGTCCACAAGGAGTTTCTATTCCTGCGGGGCATCGATCCGGAGCAGAATCGCTGGAACGGGGAACGGGCAATCCTGGGACGTGGCATCGAGCTCGGCACCGGTTTCGCCCGCGTGTATCGAATGAGTCGCCTGGGCGGCGTTCTGGCCTTGACCGGTGTGCATGCCGAGGAGTTTGTCTTCCTGGGGCCGATCGTGGGATACGACAAACCGATCCCCAAGGCGCTACAGGTCTCCAAAGACGCGTCCGCCAGGTTGCCGGGCG
The DNA here is from genome assembly GCA_022562105.1 of Planctomycetota bacterium. Lineage (GTDB taxonomy): Bacteria > Planctomycetota > Phycisphaerae > UBA1845 > UBA1845 > JADFPW01. The sequence goes on along the minus strand of JADFPW010000328.1, from coordinate 2,325 downwards.
TGAGTGTGCGAATGGACCACCGCCTGCTGCGACGAATGCGCCAGTTGCATGATGAGGCTGAATTGGACCTGATGGGCCAAGCCATCGCCTGCACGGCGGCCGGTCTCGAGGCCGCCATGTGCAACGTGCGTGCGGGCATGAGCGAGTTTGAGCTGAAGCAGGTGATCGAGCGCGGCTTCCGAGACGCCGGCAGTCGCCGCAACGCGTTCGATTCGATCGTCGCCAGCGGACCCAACGGAGCGGTGCTGCACTACCCGGACGACGGTCGCCTAATGCAAGCCGGCGAGTTGGTATTGTGCGATGTGGGTGCGGAGATCGAGCACTACGCCAGCGATGTGACGCGCACGTTTCCGGTCTCCGGCCGGTTCACGCCGCGTCAGCGGGAGGTCTACGAAGTCGTCCTGCGCGCCCAGCAGGCCGCCATCGATGCCACGCGAGCCGGGGTTCGTCTTCGGGAGGATATCCACCAGGCTGCTCGCCACGTCATCGAACAGGCCGGGTTTACGGACGACTTCTTTCACGGCACGAGTCACTTCGTCGGTCTGGAGGTTCACGATGCCGGATTGGCCGACGAGCCACTGCCGGCGGGCACGGTGATCACCATCGAACCGGGTATCTACCTGGCGGACGAAGCGCTGGGGATTCGTATTGAGGATGAAGTGCTGATCACCGAGGATGGCTGCGTGGTACTGACTGAGGCCATTCCTCGGTCGATTGATGCGATCGAACGCCTGATGGCCCGCTGTAATTCGCATGTCAGCGCGCCGACCGGCGTATCACCCTAGAGAGGATCACGACCAGATGAGCAAGAACCGTTCCTTCGGCGAGTTTGACCTGCTGCGACGTTTGACCGAGACGCCCGGCGTTCCCGGTCGCGAGGAGCGCGTCCGCGACCTCCTGCTCAAGGAGACCAAGGGCCTGTGGGATGAGACCCGCGTCGATGCCATGGGCAATCTGATCTGCCTCAAGCGCGCCGCCAAGCAGCCGAAGAAGACTCGCGGCGGCCGCCGGTCTGCCAAGGACAAGTCGGCCGATGGCCCGCTCAAGGTCATGATCGCCTGCCACATGGATGAGATCGGGTTTTATGTGCGATACATAGACGACGACGGTCGATTGCGCCTACAGAACGCCGGCGGTTTCGACATGCGCAACCTGTTCGCCCGGAAGGTGCTGGTTCAGGGGCGCAAGGACTTGATCGGCGTCATGAACCCCGGGGGGAAACCGATCCATATTGCCTCCGAAGAGGAGAAGAAGAAGATCCCCACCATGGGCGAGTTTTTCGTCGATCTGTTCATGTCCAAGAAAGAGGTGGAGAAGCGCGTGCAGATCGGCGATCCCGTCACCATGATACAGCAGACGGAGATGATCGGCGACGCGGTGGTGGGCAAAGCCATGGACAACCGAGTTGCGCTGTGGGTAGGGATTAACGCCATCCGCCAAGCCTGCGGCCTCGCAACCGGTTCGCGTTCTTCAAACCGAGCCGCGACCGTGAGGGAGCGGTCTGCCGGACGCTCGTCGAGCCGGTCCGGCGGCGGCCTCAAGTACGATACTTACTTCGTCGCCTGCGTTCAGGAGGAGGTCGGTTTACGCGGGGCCACCACGGCCGCCTACTCCATCGAGCCCGACGTCGGCATCGCCGTCGATACCACGCTCTGCTGCGACACGCCGGGGGTGACCAAGGACGACGCCGTCACCGAGTTCGGCAAGGGCGTAGCCATCAAGGTGATGGATTCCGAGAGCATCAGCCATCGAGGTTTGTTCGAGGAGTTCCAAGGCATCGCCAAGGCACGGAAGATCCCTCACCAGTTGGAGGTTCTCCCCCGTGGCGGAACGGACGCCGGGGCATTGCAGCGTGCCCGCGGCGGCTCGCGGACCATCACCCTCTCGATCCCCACGCGCTATATCCATACCATCACCGAGGCCATCCACAAGTCCGACGCCCGAGCCGCGGCTGACCTTCTGGCGGCGTGGCTGTGCACTTAGATGATGCCCGGGTCGCAAACCATTCCCAAGCTTGCCCACCCCTTACCCAAGCGGCCCGACTAGGTCTCCATAGGGCCACCGGATCATTGGCGACCCACCGGCTGGGTGACTCCGCCGCCTGCCGACTCGGATGGCGCCAGCGTGCCAATACGCATCAAGTTCCGGTCGGATCGGTGGAGGCCGAGACGGGCTCATCGTCGTCCGGGGCGCCGGAGGGCGCAAGCTGCTTGCGTAACCAGGTTTCGGCTTTGAGCTGCTGCCCGTCGGGAAGGCGAACCTGATAGGGCTGGCCCGTTGACCAGGAGCCACCGGCCACCCGCTCGATAAACTGATCGACCGAGA
>JADFPW010000327.1 GCA_022562105.1 Planctomycetota bacterium | reverse complement strand
CTGCATTTTACCGACGAGCTATTTGTCCACTTGCGGAGTGGTGGTGTGCATACCGCCATGGTCACCCTGCACGTCGGGATGGGAACATTCTTGCCGCTAACCGTCGATGCGTTGGCCGACCATCCCATGCACGACGAGTGGTTCGAGATGACCGTTGACGCGGCGACCGAGATCAACGCATGCCGCATGCGGGGCGGCCGGGTGATCGCCGTGGGGACGACCTCCGTCCGTGTGCTGGAATCCTGTGCGGACGACTCCGCAACCGTCCAGCCGGGAACAGGCCGAACGAAGCTGCTCATCTATCCGCCGTACCGGTTCAAGGTCATCGACGCCCTGTTGACCAACTTCCACTTGCCGCGCAGCACGCTGTTGGCGTTGGTCATGGCCTTGGGCGGCGAGGAACTGATCCGGGAGGCGTATGGCCACGCCATCGGCAGCGACTATCGTTTCTACAGCTACGGCGACGCCATGCTCGTGGTATGACCACCTCGATCGCCCCTGCACGGCCGGCCTGGGTTCCCCGGGTGGAGCTTTCCTGGCCGTCAGGCCTGGGATCCGACGAGATTTTTGTTGTCGGCCCGCTGAGCGCCCACCACACGAATTAGAGCGGTCTCCGGACTGCTCCCCACTACATCTGGCCCGTCAGCCAGTGCCTGAGTGGCGACTACCTGGCTCGATGAAGAAAAAAATCATTTTGCACTTGCCAACAGTGGCTGCCTGTGGTACGTTATCCCTAGATTTCCCATTAAGTGGAAAGTTTGGGCGGGCAATCATGCGATGCTATTCACCGGTCATTATCGCCGAACCATCGACGTCAAGAACCGCATCCAGATTCCCGCTCCGCTGCGGGCGGAAATGGGCGGCGAAGGCGAAACCATCGTCCTCTTTGTCGTGCCCGGTGAGCGAGCCAACACCTTGTCCATCTTCACGCGGGAGAGCTTTCTGGCTCAGGTGGAACGCATCTCGTCCGGTTCGATCGACAGCCCGGACGTGCTCGACTTCGAATTGTATTACGCATTGGCCGAGCGTGTCGAGTTGGACAAGCAGGGCCGAATGGTCCTGCCCGAGACCTCGCTGTCGCGGGTTCAGCTATCCAAGGACATCATCCTGGCCGGCCAACACACCCGGATTGACATCTGGAAGGCCGAGCAGTTCGACGAATGCATCCGAACACGATTTGAGTCCCGTTGGCCGGCCTTGCAACGGTTCGTACGCGGCGGCGGACGCCCGGCGGACAGCGGTCAGACGGATGAGCATTGATCTACGAGTCCTCAGGCGGCGCGGTCTAGGGGCTTTGAGCGAATAGTGGCCAATGCGCGTGGCAAGCAGTCCTGAGGGTTGTCCGAATGGCCTGGATTCGGACGACCACTCGGGGGCTGCGTAAGGAATGAGCCCACGCCGCAGTGCCACCGACGTCTTGGGTCAGTGTGGTTGTGAAAGGGACCTCGATTCGGCACTCGACAGGCGCGTCGCAGCTCCGGATTGAGGTGATTCGAAGACATTGCGGTTGATGGGTGCCGTAAGCGGGTGGAAGACGCAGGCGGACGCCTGGGTACCGGCGGCACACTCGGCGGCGCGTATATCGGCGTATGGAGATGCCGAGCCGGCGAGGCGCGGTCGTACGGGAACGAGGGCTTCGGCGATGGGCATGGGGACAACCAGTTTGGTACGGCGTATTCACGAGCTCCTCAGGGGAGCGCGCCCGGGCAGCAGGAGCGGCGCGGCCATGGCGTCCGCGACTGATCAGTTGCAGGGGCGAGTCGAGCGCATGCGTGCTCGAGGGTGTGACTACGCCGCGGTACGAATCTCCAAGCACGTCGCAGCTCTACGGGATGACAACGTTTCCGATCGCGTTGAGGGGCATCCGGCGTCCACGGATGGGCGGCCGGGCCCCTCACTTTATTCTTGAACGCCCGAGTCGAAACGGTGAGCGAAGGGCCCGCAGCCCACACCCCCGTGTTGCTCCGGGAGGTGTGCGAGCTGACCACGCCTTCGCCAGGCGAGACCGTCCTGGACGCTACCGTGGGTCTGGGCGGCCATGCCCGAGCCATTGCCGATCGACTCGGACCCACCGGCCTGCTTGTCGGGCTGGACGTTGATGCCAGCAACCTGGCGACTGCGGAGCGAACCCTGGAAGGGGTTGAGCCGCGGGTCGTTTTGACGCGTGCAAACTTCCGCGACCTTGACGTCGTCCTTGCAGAGGCGGGGATCGATGGAGTGGACGTTCTCTTGGTTGACTTAGGAATCTCCTCCGCACAACTCGGCGACCCAGGGCGTGGATTCAGTTTCCAATCCGACGGACCGCTGGACATGCGAATGGACGATCGGCTCGGCGACAAGGCGTCCGACCTGATCAATCGACTGGGCGAACGGGATCTGGCCGACCTGATCTACTACAACGCGAACGAACGAGCCAGTCGCCGCATCGCCAAGGCCATCTGCCGCGCTAGACGCGATCAACGGATCACCACGACCTCCAGGTTGGTCGCCATCGTGGCCCAAGCTCTCGGCGTAGATCCGAAGTCGCGCCGGAGCAAGATTCACCCAGCCACGCGCACGTTTCAAGCTCTACGAATCGCGGTCAACGACGAACTCGGCGCCCTTGCGGAGTTGCTGGAAAAAGCTCCGCGATACCTGAATCCCGGCGGTCGATTGGCTGCGATCAGCTTCCACAGCTTGGAGGATCGCCTGGTCAAGCGATCGTTCAGGCAAGGTCGCACCGACGGGCTGTACGAAATCAGGACCAAGAAGCCGGTGCTGGCCGGTGAGGATGAACGGCGGAGCAACCCGCGATCACGCAGCGCCAAGTTGCGCGTGGCCGTCCGGACGGAGCAGTGTATGGTCACCTAGTGGTCTGTGACTCGTCGAGCGATGGGTGCCACTGGTGGACAAGCCACCAGTGGCACCCGTTCTGTGCCTAGCGTCCACCCTTCGAGGTGTGACGGCGCACTAGGTGCACGAAACCAGCCGGCGCAATCGGACCTCTCCGCGGAGGTGGGCGTACACGGAAGCAGAAAGGAAACCCAGGTGAGCACCGAAGCGAAAATCAGCTTGGCCGTCGGATTGGCATTTATCATCTGTTTCGCCATCGTCCTGACCAATCGAGGTCGTCCGCTCGGACCCGCGGTGGCTGACCGAGCTTCGAGGGATTCGATCGAGCAGCGGCGGAACGCATCCAATCCTATTCGCCTGCAGGAGCGGGTACGGGACCGCATGTCACCCAAGGGAAGTGCCCACCCGTCGGCCACGAGTGAGAATGCCTGGGAGAGTGGCCCAAAGCGGGTCGATTCAACTCGTTCTCAACCTCCACGCCACATTCCTATCAAACCGAAGCAGCTCGCCCGGCGAGCCGAGACGCCGCCGGGATCCGCATTTACTCGAGCCGACGTCGAACCGTCCCCCAAGCCGATCCAGCCGGCACGCCGACTCGATGAGCCGGCGGCGGCCCATCGCCAGGATGGCTCGCGGGTGGTCATGGGGCCGCCGGCCTCGGGGGTAGGCCCCTCGCCGCCCGACCGTGGCCTGAACACGACCGCGGCCGATCGACCGTCTACCTCACCGGCCAACGATGCGGGCCTCTACAAGATACTTGCCATCAATGACACCGCTCCCGACTCGACCGAGCAATCGACGTCGGATCGTGCATTGACGCGAACACCGCAGTCCACGGCCAAGCAAGCCGCCAACCATCCAACGACGCCCGCCAAGCGCAGCGAGCTGCGACACACCGTGCTCAAGGGCGAATCGCTCTGGTCTATCGTCCATAAGAACTACGGCCGGGCGACCGGTCGGTTGTTGAACGCCGTCTTCGAGGCCAATCGGGAGACACTGGATAGTCCGGACCGACTGAAGATCGGCGTGTCGCTGTTGCTCCCCGGGGTGAACGGGCATGCCCCCCTGGCGGATCGATCCAAGAAGGTCGGCAACGGTCGGCGAGGGCGGACCACGAAGCCGATGGATCATCGATCGAACGACCGCGACGGCAAGATCAACCGAACCAACGGGCGCCGCTTACCGAAACAGATAGGCGAAGAGCGACTCGCGTGGCGATGGTATCAGGTCGCAGATGGTGATCGATACTCGACTATCGCGGCCAACGAACTGGGCAGCGCCAAGCAGTGGCCCATGCTATTCGAGCTGAACAAGGACATCTTTCCCGATCCAGACCGAATTCGCGGTGGCGTCAACATTCGCATTCCCCTGAACGGATCCAACTAACCCGAGCGAGCGAGGAAAGATGACCACCCGAATCGCCGGCATCGTAGTGATTCTCACCGCCCTGTCGGTCTCGCTGATTTGCCTTCGACGGGCCACGCTCGGCGCGTCCGCCGAGATCGAAGGCTTGCGACGCGATCAAATCGCCCTGCGTCGGGAAGCCTGGACGCTGCAAGCCCAAATCGCCGCCCAACGAACGCCGCAAGCGATTTACGGACGAGTTCGTGAATGGCAGTTGCGCGTCTCCGCTCCATCCGAGAGCCCGTCGCCCTGGGCAGACTCTGTTCTGGTTGACGCACGCCGATGAACCGCAACTCCACAGACGCTGCGGCTGGAACCGATCGGCGATCCTGTCGAGGGGCCACGATCTTCTTGACTGCGGCGATAGGACTCCTGATCGTCTTGGCTGGACGACTCTGCTACATCAAGACGGCATTCGAATCGCGGTTGGCGCCATTGATTCAACGGCAGCAGCGGGCACAGATTGTCATACCCGCCCGCCGCGGGACCATCTTCGATCGTCACGGACGGATTCTGGCCGGCAGCTACCAGTTGCCAAGCCTGTTCATCGATCCGATGCTGCTCGATCGGGTGGACGTGGCGGCTGGACAGATCGCGGGCGTGTTGGGAATCGATGCCGGCGAGTTGGAAGATCGCTTCCGCCATCGCTCCAGCCCGCGGTTCTCCTGGATTCAGCGGCGAGTCGATGAGGAACAGGCCGCAGCCGGCG
>JADFPW010000326.1 GCA_022562105.1 Planctomycetota bacterium | reverse complement strand
TGGCAGCAACAGCGCCGCCTCTGGTGACGGGGTCTTGACCTTCTGGTGGATTCAAATGGCGGGTCCGCCTGTCGAACTCACCGGAGCGACCGAGGCGGTCGCACAGTTCGTGGCTCCGCCGGTGGAGACGGCGGGCGTCGTGCTCATCTTCGAGCTGACCGTGGCCCAAGACGATCTCTCGGCCGTGGATCTGGTCGAGGTCGTGGTCACCGATTCGGATTTACCGGACGAAGCGGGAGACGAGTACGATCCGCTAGTGTCTCCCGGCACCAACATCGCCCTGGGTCTTGCCTATACGTTCACCATGGCGCCCAACTACCGCACCTCCAGCAGCGACCCGGCGGATCTGACCGACGGCGAAATCTATTCCGGCAGCGGCAAGCTATGGGGGTTTACCGGCGCGGTCGGCTGGTCAGCTCCGGGTGGCCCGGTGGGCATCCACCTGGACCTGGGCGACATCTACCCACTGGATACGATCACCCTGGACACCGCCGGCGGTGCCGATTGGACCTACATGCCCGGTGCTGCCCTGGTGTACACGTCCGACGACGGCGTCCATTGGCATTACCTGACCAACCTGATGACCGAAGGCGTGCTGCAGACCGAGTACGTCCAACATCGCTTCGAGAAGAGCGGATTGACCGCCCGAGGTCGGTACCTGGCTGTCTATCTGATGCCCAGTGCCAGCAAGGTTTTCCTGATAGACGAACTCGAAGTGCTGACCGGCGACTTCGACCCCCAAGGGGTTGATCCTGAGGGGGAGGCGGTGGAGACGACTCAGTTGCCCGACGACGTTTTGGATCGTTTCCCCTTTGCGGTCGAACAGACGGCCAGTCTGCACCTCGTGTCCCAAGCGGAAGCGGCCCTGGCGGCAGTGTCCGGTGGCGACCTGGACGGGGCCTTGAGTCAGTTGGCAGATGTTCGAGAGAGCATTCTCGGTCTGACCAGTCCATACGGTGTTGATCGTCGTGCCGGACTCCCGTACACGCCGATGGACGAGCAAACCGGTACGATCGTGGGCCAGTACATGACCGGTGCCGGCAGACCGACGGTTGAGGTGTGGATCCATTCGCTGGTCTGGGGATCTCCCCAACCTTTTGATCGCCCCAGCGGAGCGGAGGTTCCGTGGAGTCCACTAGGGATGATGACCAACGAGCATGCCCACGCGTCGTTCTGCGTATCCAACAACACGGAGCAGACCATCACGGTGGACCTGGCGGTGAGCGGCGCCTCCTCGCCGCCCGCGATCCGGTTTCGAGAAGGATTCTACGTACTGGGTCCGGGCTATCAGTTCATGGCGGACGCTCTTCCCGAGATCGCCGATCATTCGCTGATTCTCCCGCCGGGCATGACCAAGGAGGTCTGGCTGGACATCGATTCCCAAGACGCCGTCGCCCAGGATCATGAGTTCGAGATTTCGGTCACCCCCAGCACCGGCGCGCCGGTCACGCTGGACTTGACCATCGAAGTTTTCGAGACGATCATGCCGGACGATCCAGTGTATCAATCGTTGACCTTCTCCTACCTGGAGCGTGTGACCGAGTATCCAGAGTCCGGCGCCCTGGATTTGGGTGAGCACTATACCAGCATCCAAACATTGAGTTCGGTGGATATTCCGTTCCCGTTGATCGATGCATCGGGCGATCCCGTACTGCCGTTGGCCCTTGACTTCGGACACCTCGACGCCACCCTCGAACTGCGCTCCGAGGTGCAGTTTTGGGTCTTGTTCATCAATGTTCCGGCTCGCTCGGTGGGAGCACTGATCGACGGCGGAACGCCGGATGAGGAAGCTGTGTTCAAGGAATGGGTGGCGACGATCAGCGACCATCTGGCGGAGCGCGGGTTGGACAAGGATCGCTGGGCGTTCTTCTGGGTGGACGAGCCGACGGTGTCGCAGTGGAATGACTACGTCGTGCCCTCATCCGCCTGGACGCGCGAAGTCGATCCGGAGATTCTGGTCTGCCAGAACTGGGACAATTCGGATGTCGAGGTGGCGGTGCTGTCGACGCCGGATGCGGTGGACATCTTCATGCCGGCGACCCACCGGATGAAGGAAAACGCGGACGAGCTGCTCGAGTTCATGGCTGCTGGGGGCCGCCGGGGCTGGGTGTACGACGCGAACAGTTTACCGGCCCGCGACCCCCACCGCTGGTATCGGCTCATTCATTGGGATGCGTGGAACTGGGGGCTTGAGGCCAGCGGGAAGTGGGTTTATCTGGACAGCACGGTCACGCGGGATGTTTGGAGTGACTACGATCGTGGCGTTTGGGGGATGGCCTATCCAGGCGTGGACGCTCCGATTCCCAGCAAGCGGTGGGAGGCGTGGCGCGACGGCATCGAGGACTACGAGTTGATGCAGCAGTTGGCCCAGGCCGCCGAAGCGACCGGCGACCCGGTGCTGATCGACCTGCTGGACGTCGTTCCCGCAGCCGTCCTGGACAACCCGGACGATTCCGAACTCCTGGAGGCGCTTCGGTTGACCATCCTTCAGGCGCTGGACGACTAGCTAATCCTGGCAAGTCCGAGCCGCGACGCAAATCCGAGCCGCCCCCCAAGCCCCTGGATGGCAATCCATGGGCCGTCCAGCGGCGGGTGGCAGGGCCCGCGCTCGCGTGGACATGCTCGTTACGAATCCGAAGGAACACGCCCACGACAAGCGTGCGAATGGCACCCGACGGATCCGCAATTGACGATCCCGACTGCGTTGACTCGCGCCCGGCGCCGACTTCTAATCGCAGCATGTCCGACCCTTCGGATCACCCATCCGTGTCGGTAATCGTTTCATGGTCGTCCGAATCGCATTCGGACCGATCCGCGATGGATGCATGTATCACGTCCATCCTGGGCCAGGGGTTCGACTCCATCGAACTCATTGTGCTGGGTGCGTGCGACGCCCCGACCGATCCACTCGCGGAGGGAGCCGCACACGGGTTGGACGGGCGAATCCACCGGATCCCTGGTCCGTTTGCCAGCCGAGCGGCGGCGTTCAACGCCGCTCTTGCCAAGACTCGGGGCGATTGGGTGCTGCTGCTGGGGACGGACGTCGCACCGGTGCAGCTGAAACGCTCCGCGGTGACCGCATTTCTGACCGCAGCAGGCCGCCATCCGGAGGCCGGAATGGTCAACGCGGACTATGAACGAGTCGAGGCCGACGGCAAGCGGCACGAAATCCACTTGTCGCCCTTCCATCACGGGCGTCTGCGGGAGACCACCGACTTTGGTCGGGCGGTTCTATACCGTGCCGAGGCTCTACGCGCCGTAGGTGGATTCGACGAACGATACACGGTGGCTGAGCAGTACGATCTTCGCCTGCGAATCTCCGAGCGGTATTCGTTGATCCATATATCCAGCCGTCGCGATGGCTCATTGTATTCTGACGCCGGCTCGGCGTCCGGGCGTGATGTCTTTGACTATCTGCTCGACGACGGCGTCACGCGCCAAGAGATGGAGCAGGCCCTGACCGAGCACCTTCGCCGAACCGGCGCCTACCTGGCCCCAGGGGTCAATATCCAAGCCGTCCCGCAACCTGCCAATGCGCAGTATGAGCTGGTGGCTAGCGTAATTATTCCGGTAAACGAGCGCCCCGAGTTCATTGGAGCAGCCATCGAAAGCGTGCAAGCCCAAACCCTTCCGGAGGTCGAGGCTATTATCGTGGTCAATGGCGGGCCGGACGATCCGACCATCCCGGTGGTTCGGCGATACCTACCCGATGGGGATCTGTACGATGCCCGCAAGCCGTCGATTCACCTGCACGTTCTGGACATCAACAACATCGGCTTGTGCCTCAACGTCGGATTGGCCGCGGCACGCGGACGGTTCTACGTGCAGCTCGACTCCGACGATCGCCTCAAGCCCCACGCCGTCGAGCTCCTGATCGCGGTGTTCGAGTCCGATCCGACCGTCGGCATGGTCATCGGTTCCTATGAGGTCTGGGACCGGGATGACGCCACCGGGCAAGTCACGCGAAACCCCGCCGTTCCCGTAGTCACGCACGACGAATGGACACCGGACAACGGGCGGAACAATCTCCTGCGAGTCAACGGCGCCGGCGCCCCGCGGGCGGCGCCCATCGAAGTGATCCGTCAGGTCGGCGGATTCGGTTGCAACGACACCCCGTATAGCCGCAACTATGGCGAGGACTACGACCTGGTGCTGCGGATCAGCGAACGCTACACCATTGGCCGGGTGTGGGAGCCCATCTATGAGGTCGTCCGCCACGCCGGCGGGACGGATCACTCCATCGACCAAGCGACGGCCGGGCGAAACGACGACGCCAAGGACGACATGCGCCGCGAAGCCCTTGGCCGCCGCCAGGCCATCAATCGACGTCTCGGATTGACTGCTAAGCAGTGTGGCACAGGTTTGTAACCTGTGTCGGTTAGTAATTGCAGACTCACCGGTTAAAAACCGGTGCCACACTGCTTAGGATGCCACACTGCCCAGGCGGAGCAGGCGCAGGGCGTTCAGGGCGACCAGGACCGTGCTGCCTTCGTGGCCGATGACCGCCAGCGGAAGTGGAATACGTCCGGCCACCGAAAAGCCGGCCAGCACCACAATCACGCTGATGGCCAGGATTAGATTCTGGCGGACGATCGACGCGGTGCGTCGGGCGTGGTGGTACAGCCACGCGATGCGCTCGATGCGATCGTTCATCACCACGATGTCGGCCGCCTCCAGGGCAGCGTCCGAGCCGATCCCGCCCAGCGCGATGCCCACGTCCGCGGCGGCCAACACCGGGGCGTCGTTCACCCCGTCGCCGGCGACCGCCAGGCCGCCGTATTGCTCACGGAGCCCCTTGGCCAGCGCGACCTTGTCCTCCGGCAACAGATCCGCGTGAACCGCGTCCACCCCGACACGGTCGGCGATGACCCGGGCCGGCAGCTCGTGCTCCCCGGTCAACATCTCCACCCGATCGATGCCGTCGCGGCGGAGTTGTTGCACACAC
>JADFPW010000325.1 GCA_022562105.1 Planctomycetota bacterium | reverse complement strand
GGATGGTGGCGGCGAAGGCGCCGAACTTGGCGAACAGGCCGAGCCCGATCAACATGACCGCCCCGATCTGAACCACGTATCGACTGGCGACCTTGGTCAACCCCACCAGGCCGATGTTCTCCGAGTATGAGGTGGACGAAAACCCGCCCAGCAAACCGGTCAACGCGCAGCCGATGCCCTCGCAGCCGATGCCTCGGGAGATTTGCTTTTCCGTCGGAGCCGGTGCGCCGGCCATCTGGGCACAGGCGTGATAGTCGCCGAACGATTCGATCATCGAGGCCAAGTAGCCGGCCAGCGCCGCGACGATGAATCCGATGGCGAACTTCGGCGGACCCCAGGGCAAGACCAGCTCGGCCGGGTTGGCCCGTAGCCAGGCTGACTCGTGAACCGCGGTTAGCGAAACGGCGGCGGGATGACCCGGCTCGAACACGCCGGTCGCCGTGAGCAGCCCGCACAGCCCGCAGGCCAAGACGATCGCAGCGAGAATGGGAAAGATGCGAAAGACGAGCAGTCGCCGTGAAAGCACCAGGGAAAACAGGATGATCATGGCGATGGTCAACCCGGAGATCGGCCAATACGTTCCCGCCTTGGGGGCTCCGTGTTGAAAGAGGGCCAATCCGATCAGCATGATGACCGGCCCGATGACCACCGGTGACAGTCCGCGGCGCAACCAGCCGAACAGGCCGCTGAATCCGACCACGATCTCCACCACCGCGCCCGCAAGAATCGCACCGGCGATGTACTGCATCATCTCAGGCGCGGTGAGCGGGTGCTCCGGATCCTGTCCGTAGGCGATGATGGCAAAGAACACAGCCAGGAACGAAAACGACACGCCCTGGATGATCGGCAAGCGCGAGCCGAACGTGGATTGAAGCAGCGTGGCCAATCCCGAGCAGATCATCACCGAGGAGATCAGGATAGCGATCTGGGCTTCGGTCATCCCCATCCGCGGCCCGAGCAGCAACGGCACCGAAACCGTCGCCCCGAACATGGTCAGGACGTGTTGCAGCGCCAGCACGACCGCCCGCCCGGCCGGCGGCCGATCGTCCACGCCGTAGATGATCTTCGATGCTGTCGATTCCGACCCCGTCATGCCGGGCGTTATCGTAGCGGCAGATTCGAGCGCCGGACAAGGGACACGGCGTTGTCGCCGACGGGCCTACGGCCCCACCCGTTCGCCCCACCAGCCGTTGCACGCCCCTCCTGCCCCTGATATATCGGCCCTCAAACGCGAAAGAACGCTTGACTTGCGTTCCCAATATTGCGAACATATAGGAGGAAGGAATGCCGCGAACCGAGGTCATCCTCTTCAAGGAGGACGACAAAAGCGTGCCGCTCGTGGAGTGGCTCGAGTCCGTTCCAAAGAAGCCGCGGGCCAAGTGCGTCGCAGCACTCACCCGGCTCGAGGAGCTTGGCCATGAGCTACGTCGCCCCGAGGCCGACTACCTTCGGGACAACATCTACGAGCTTCGCGTCCGGTTCCAGAGCATGAACTACCGTATGCTCTACTTTTTCCACGGGCGGACGGCTGCGGTCGTGTCCCACGGCTGCACGAAGGAGCGAGCGGTGCCGAAACGAGAAATCGACGCGGCCATCAAACGAAAAGAGCGGTTCGAGAAGGCCCCGAAGAAGCGCAGCGAACGATTTGCCAAGGATTGACCACGATGCCGGCACGAAAGAACAACAAGCGAAAGCCATCCTCGCCGGCGTTAAGACACCTCTACGAGCGATTCGTCGAGGGTGACGCCGAGCAGGAGGCCCGTACGAAGAGCACCTGGCCAACGCTGAAATCGCTCGCAAGCTCCATGACCTCCGCGAGAAAGCGGGGCTCAGCCAACGAGAGCTAGCCAAGCGCGTCGGCACTTCAGCGTCCGTAATCTGTCGCCTGGAGGACGCAGACTACAACGGCCACTCGCTCTCCATGCTACAACGCATCGCAGCGGCCCTCGATAAACGCGTTGAAATCCGTTTCGTGTCCATCCCAGGCAAGACCCAGCCCGCTTAGCTGGCGTTGTGAGCCGAGATCCGCCCGGTCGGCGGCCGATCGTCCACGCCGTAGATGATCTTGGATGATGTCGAGTCCCGCCCGGTCATGCCGGCGGGATGGTAACGACAAATTCGACCGCTGGGCAAGGGTGGCGGCAGCGCCGTGTCACGGATCAGGCGGCGGACACGCAGGGGAATGACCAGCGACCCATCACGTAAGAGCCGGCGATGGCCGCCGTAGATTGGGTAGGGAGCCTCGACGCGGAGTTGATCCGCAGAATCCACAAATGTCGCAGATCATGCTTGCACGGAGCGGGTAGCCCTGTACAGTCTACCTCATGGTGGGAAAGGCGAAGAAGCCCAGAATAACCAGAACCAAGGCGCCTTTAGTGAATTCACCGGACGGCCCGGCAGACCGGGCAGCCACTCGCCAGAGCCGGCCCACAGGCCGAAGACTCCGCACGGTTGCCATGATTCTCCGTGCCCGAGCACAACATGACTGATACAACTGTGAGTGAGCTGATCCTGTTCAACGACGCCGCGTTGCGCCGGGATGCCGCGCTAAAGGGGGACGCGTTCGCCCTCGATCGCAAACTCAAACCCATCTACGAGGCCGTCCTCTTGCCGTCCACCGAGACGCCTTTCTCGGTCATGATTTCCGGCGGATGGGGGACCGGCAAGACGTCGTCGATGGCCTGGCTGGACGCCCATCTGCGCAAGAACGGCAACGGCGAGCCGGGGCGAACGAACGTGGACACCTGTTGGTTCTATCCCTGGAAATACCAGGACCGCCAGGACGTGTGGAAGGGCCTGATCGCCGAAGTCATCCTCGCCTCCATCGACTTCGAGAAAGTCGATACCGCCAAGATCCTGAAGGCCGCCCGGCAGTTCGGCAAGTTCCTCGGCGGCAGCTTCGTCCGCGTGCTGTCCAGCATCAAACTCAGCGGCGACGTGGACGTTGGCGGCGCCAAAGCGAGCGCGGAAATCGACGTCAAGGAGGCCCTGGCCGGCATCATCGAGGAATACGGCAAGCACGTCACGCCGCAAGAGGCGTATTACAACGTCTTCGAGAAGACGCTCGAAGAGTGGATCACCGACTGCTACGGGGGCGACAAACGCCTGGTCATCTTCATCGACGACCTGGACCGCTGCCTGCCCGCCATCGCCCTGCAGGTGCTCGAGGCCATCAAGCTCTACCTGAACATCCCCAACCTGATCATCATCGTGGGCGTCGATCGGCAGGTGATCGACGCGGTGGTGATGAAGCACTACGAGGACAATCTAGGGGGCATGGCCGCCGACGAGATCAGGCCCAAGGCCCGCCAGTATCTGGACAAGATGTTTCAGGTCGAGGTGCCCATCGCCCCCAACAACCTCCAGGTCAAGGAATACATCGCCGAACGGATCAAAGAGACGTCGCTTTGGAATCACCTCGCGGAAGCGCATCAGAAGATGTTCGAGGCCATCATCGGCGAGATCGCCGACATCAACCCCCGCAGCGTGGTTCGGGCACTGAACACGGCGATCGTGGGGGCTGAGGCGGAGACCGACGAGCTGAAGGTGGCCCAGAGCATGCAGCGTGCCCTGATCACCGCCGTGCTCCAGAAGCTGCCCGAAAGCGAGTTCGGCCCGATGTACGACCTGTGCCTAAGAGAGCAGGGACGCGAGTTCTTCCGCCGGTGGAGCCGCCTGGTGGTCGCCGAACCCAACAAGCCGAACTATCTGACGCTGGAAGAGCTGTCAGAGTTGGAAGCGCCCGCCGCCCGCGTGCCGGGCCAAGACCTCACGCAAGAGGAAGTCCCAACGCATGGTAGGAAGGCCGCCAGGCCCACCGACGACCTAGCAGAAAAGGTGACCTCCGAAGCGCCGAATCCGCTCCTGCAACTGGCCGAGAACTATCCTGTGTACCCGATCGCAGATAAGGCTCCGCCCGGGTCCCACTTCCGCAGGTTGCTCACCCTCCGCACGCTGGGCTTGCTGATGCGCGTCCCGTTCGCGGAAGAGGAGTTCGCCGGCGTCGAGCCGACGGCGGTCGTCAAGGACGAGGACCGCGACTGGACACCGCTCATCAAGTTGGTGGCCGAGCGCCGCCGGGTCGGCGTGGACCAGATCACCGTCGACTCGTTGATGGCTGAGACGGAACTTGACCTTTCGCATAGCACGATCCCGGACCCCGTGTGGCCGCTGATCGGCGCGCTGAGCAAACTCGCTTCCTTGAATCTCAACGGGACCCAGGTGACGGACGCGGCGGTGGGCCATCTGACGGGCCTCGCCGGGCTGCAAGACCTGTCTCTCCAAAACACCCAGGTGAGGGATGCGGGGCTGGCCCAGCTGAAGGGGCTCGCTGGGCTGCAACAGCTGTGGCTCAACCACACGCCGGTGACGGACGCGGGGCTGGCCCATCTGAAGGGGCTCGCCGGGCTGCGGACACTGGGCCTCAACGACACGCAGGTCACGGACGCGGGACTGGCCCATCTGAAGGGGCTCGCCGGGCTGCAAACGCTGTGGGTCAACGACACGCAGGTGACGGACGCGGGACTGGCGGAGTTGAAGAAGGCTCTACCGAACTGTACCGTCTACGGGTAGTTCCCCGAGCGGACTCACGTCTTTCATGCCGCCACCCATCCCCAACTCGGGGCAGGGCGATGACGCCTCATACCCGCCCTCGCCGAACGCATCATCAAATCCTGGGTAGATACGGCCGCGCCGGGACGAAGCCCTGAAAGGGCGAAACAATACGGCGGCCCGCATGTCGCAGTCCTGAGTTTCGCCCTTTCAGGGCTTGGTGTTTGTGATCATGGTTACCCAGGGCGGCGCTGGGCGGCTGACGCCGCCTCGCTGCGTGCTGCCCACGCGATGGCCAACGATGTCGCCCCGGGGTCTCACGCCGTTGTTGGTCACGGGCCGCTCGTTCGCAGGGAATGGCTCGCTCATCCCGTCCACTGGGTCGCCCATGCCTG
>JADFPW010000324.1 GCA_022562105.1 Planctomycetota bacterium | reverse complement strand
CAGGATGAAGCGTCCGGGCTTGGAGAAGAAGATGGCGCCCGGAATGGACCCTGCGCAATAAGCCAGAACAGCCACTGCTCCCGCCACTTGAAAGACGGTCATGCGCTCAGCACCAACCGCCCGGGCTTGCCCGGTGATGTACGCCACGAACAGGCTGACCACAACGTAGAAGAGAAATGTCAGAGCCAGATTGCGAGCGAAGTTCGGCTTGGCCCCGAGGACGTTGATACTTCCCCACGGCCCGGCGTTGTACCGAGCCTTGAACTCCGGGGAGTTCATATCCTCATGTGACCCGCACCCGGGCCACATGTAGGTTCCCGGCGGGATGTTGAGCGTCTTGAGATGGTCAACCAGCGATTGCTCTTCTTCGAGCGTCTTGATGTCCTTGTTGTGATGTCCGATCACCATCCAGGCCAGAAAACTGGCGAAGAACACCACCACCGACGACACCACGACAGGAAGCCAAAGCTGACTGATTTCTACCATGGTTGAACTCCTATAATCTCACCCGAAAGAAACCCCGGCCCGGGACACCCTGCGACGCGGGCAGTGCACCCGGCTTGCGGGAAGCGAGAAACCCGGATTTGCGGCGGTGCACTCGATTGTGGCCGCGTGTCACCATGTGTCCGTGTGCAGCAACATGTCGTTACAGGATTGGGGCAATCGAGTTCCGTTTGCGAGGCAGTCGCCACCACCACAATATCAGGCCGCTGGCGGAGGTGAACACGGCAAACAGGCTCATCGTCGTCAGAAGCCAGTGATTGAAGTCATCGCGGTTGCGATAGTCCATGGTGTGAAGCATCCAGAAGAAATCGAACAAACGCCACACCCTGTTCCGGCGTTTGAGTACGTCGCCGGTGATCGGCGAGACGTAGAGGTGCGGATTCTTGGGATGATCGAGAATCACCTGGTAGACCGGCATCGGGCCGCCTCGAAACTCAGAAGGCGGATCACCCTCCAACAATGTGATCGACACCACGGGCGAGTCGTGGGTGAAGTCAGCCGTCGCCGCCGCCTTGGCCTCGTTCTCGCTGACGCGGGCCATGAACTCGCCGGTGGAGGCATCGACGGCTCCAATAGGCTGCCCTTCGAGGTCGAAGAACTCGAAAACCGTCCGGGCGAATCGCTCCCGAAGTCGGATCTCCCGCACGCTGGCTGAGTCGATTCCAGCGACCTCAGCAGCCGCGGAAGCTTCTCCGGCGGTGAGTCGGACTCGATCGAGACGCAGTGCCGGCGGGTCAAGGGGATTCTGGTCCAACTCACCTCGTACGTTCTTGATGTTCAGCACGCTGAAGGTGAAGCCGCCGACACTCCAGGCCAGCAGTTGCAGGCTGACGATCAGTCCCAACCAACGATGCACCGCGTACCAATTCTTCTTCCAGCGAGTCGCCATTCCGACGGTTTCCTTTCGAGGCCGAACCCATGGTCCAACACGCGCACAGATTTCATGCCCACGGTGGATCCGCGTTTTAACGAGCACGGGTGGCGATGACCATCCCGCCAACGCTAAGTCGTGGACGCTAGTGCTCTGTCACGCGTCGAATGAAGGGTGGGGTGGCACGGTCTGGTACTCCAGGCCGTGGAGGTTCCTGAGGACTATCTTGGGGGTTCCCACGGCCTGGAGTACCAGACCGTGCCACCCTTCCAGACACGCCTGACGAGGCGTAGGTGAGGAGCCCGATCGGGTGTCAATGGCTGGCGAACGTGCAGGAGGAGTATTGGGGGGGGAGTAGAAATAAAGAGGGCCCGAGCTCGCCGTAACCCGGACCCTCCAAGCCAGGCTGTCCGCCCTTACGGGCGGAGACCCACAGCCTCACGCGGTATATCGTCGCCGCCATTGCGCGCCTTGAGATTGCATCACTCGCCCATCCCGTAGTGATCCTCGCCCGGCTGAAACTGCCAAACACGACCGAGGAACCACCGGTTCTGAACTGCCCCAGACCGGATGGGGTTCGGCGATCAATCCCAGTACACGCGTGCTCCTCTTCTACTTCGCCCCGGCCGAGTCGGCCGGGGAAAAAGAGCGGTGCCCAAACACCACACGAACGGCCGCTCGAAACACCACAGTGAGCGTTGATTCACCCTGCGTCGATGCCGATATCCCATCGGACAATCTGGGGCCCCGCAGCTAGCCCGCGGGATTGACCTGCTATCAAGCACACTACCGGACGTTTCGACGACGACTCGACCATGGGGCCATCGGCTGACATAACGCGGGAGCGGCGTGGGCTGGATTCAACCCCCGGCGTCGATCTTTTGACACGTGCGGTTGTCGATCAAATACCACTTGCGGTGCTTCTCGGTGATCACGACGGGCGAATTCTGTACCGCAACGCGGAAGCCGACGCGCTGTTTACGCGTGTGACCTCCTGCTCGGCCGTTCTGGCATCGGGGGCCGCCACCGAGCCCGCGGTCCCCTGGGATGAATGTCAGGCGCGGCTCAAGCGCGGCGCCGGAAGCGTCCAACTGGGGACCATGACCATCCATGATCCGGGCGGGCGTAAGCGACGAGTGAGCGTCAGCGTTCATGCGTTGCGTCCTGGCCCCGACCAGGAGTCCTTGGGCTATCTGATCCAGGCGGCTCCACAGGGTCAGCTCACCGACTTCACAACCTCCCCCACCGCCGGTGGCGGAGGGGTGGACGGTTCGTTGGTCGCCCGGGTGGCCCACGAGCTGAACAATCCTCTTGACGGGATCATGCGCTTCGTCAACTTGGCGCTGCGAAGCGCGGACGACACTCAACAATCACAGATCCGATCCTACCTCGAGCCTGCCCGGCAGGGGCTCAAGCGGATGGCTCAAATAATCGGCGAGCTGTTGGAGTTCGCCCGCAGCGGCGACTCGCAAGCCGAGGCCAAGAGCATCAATCGGGTGGTCGAAGAGGCCCTTCGCACCCTGGAAGAGAAGTGTGACCAGGCCGGTATCTCTGCGGTGGCCGACTTCCGCGAGTCGGGAATGCCCACAGTTCGCCAGAGCAAGTACTTTCAGGTTTGTTGCAACCTATTCAAGAACGCGATCGAAGCCATGCCGGACGGAGGCCGACTGACCATCACCAGCGCCGTCATCGACGATCACGTCGTTCTTCGTGTGGAGGACACTGGCGTGGGACTGCCGGAAGATGCGGAGAGAGTGTTCGAGCCGTTCTTTACCACCAAGCGCGACCGCGACGGCACCGGTCTGGGGTTAGCCATCTGCAAGGAATACGTCGAGGGGCTGGGCGGCCGAATCACCGCCGAACGCCGCCCGCAAGGCGGGTCGGTCTTCACCGTCCAGGTGCCCGTTGCCCGCTTCACCGAAACCACATCCACCGGAGTCAAGACACCGTGAAAGCCAATTCCAACGCCATCCTGGTGGTCGATGACGATCGCATCATTCTCGATTCACTCACCGCCTTGTTGACGGTGGAGGGCTACGAGGTCGTCGGGGTCGCTAGTGTGGGCGACGCCCTCGAAGCGTTGGGTCGCCAGACGTTCGATCTGATCATCTCGGATGTCAACATGCCGGACTCGGACGGGTTCGAGCTGTTGCAGATCGCCCGCCGCCGATTCCCCAACACCTGCGTGGTGATGATTACCGGGTACGGAACCATCGATAGCGCCGTCGAAGCCATCAAGATGGGGGCCTACGACTATCTGACCAAGCCGATCCGCGACGAGGAGCTGCACCTGGTGGTTCAGCGGGCCCTCAAGCAGCAGGCCCTGGTGCGGGAGAACGAAACTCTGCGTCGTCAGCTCGACGCCCGTCAGGGACTCGACCAGGTGGTGGGGCAGGACTATCAGATGCAGCGCGTGTTCGACCTGGTGGAAGCGGTCGCGGCGAGCAAGATCAACGTATTGGTCGAGGGCGAATCGGGTACCGGCAAGTCGCTGATCGCCCGGGTGATTCACCGCCGAAGCGAGCGATGCGACGGGCCCTTCGTGGAAGTGAGCTGCGGGGCGTTACCGGAAACGCTGCTGGAGAGCGAGCTCT
Source organism: Planctomycetota bacterium (assembly GCA_022562105.1). Taxonomy (GTDB): domain Bacteria; phylum Planctomycetota; class Phycisphaerae; order UBA1845; family UBA1845; genus JADFPW01. Next base: position 1,006 of record JADFPW010000324.1, on the reverse strand, counting down.
TCGGCCATGTTCGCGGTGCATTCACCGGTGCGGTGGCGACCAAGGAGGGCAAGTTCGCAGCCGCTGACCAAGGCACGCTGTTCCTGGATGAGATTTCGAGCGCTTCGCCAGCCTTGCAGGTCAAGCTCCTCCGCGTGCTGCAGGAGCGCACGTTCGAGCCGGTCGGAAGCAACAAGTCCCAGACCGCAGACGTGCGGGTCATCGTCGCCTCCAACCTGGATCTGGAGGCGGAGGTGGCGGCCGGTCGGTTCCGACAGGATTTGTACTATCGGATCAACGTGGTGAGCGTCACCCTGCCACCGCTGCGCGATCGTCTGGGAGACATTCCCATGCTCGCCCACGCGTTTCTCGACCGGTATCGGCCGGAGGGGCGCGACGATACGCTGGAGATCGACGAACCCGCCATGACGCTCCTGCGACGCTACTCTTGGCCTGGAAACGTCCGCGAGTTGGAGAACGTCGTCGAGCGGGCCGCCGTCCTGGCGACCGGGCGAGTCATCACGGTCCAGGATCTCCCGCCCAAACTGGTGCAGGCTGTCAGGGACGCGCCAGCTAGCGACGAGTATCAGGCCATGCCGCTGAAAGAGGCGCTGGAGCCCCCCGAACGCCGGATCATCGAGGTCGCCCTGCGGGGCAACGGGTGGAATCGTCAGCGTACGGCCGAGGCATTGCAAATTAACCGGACGACTCTCTACAAGAAAATGAAGCGCTACGGGCTGGACGCCGATCCCGCTGCAGTTCACCTCCAACCGACGTCCATGTCACCCCTCTGACCGTGCCGCCGTCGTATTCCCGAGAGGATCGGTTGTGCCCCTCACGGCCGTCAGGGTACACTGTGTTCGCTCTGATGTGGGGCGCCACCGTGTGGTACCGGTTGGTAACCAATACTGTCCGGCCGGGGAATTGCCAAGGGTGGAGTATAGCGTGAGATTGGGTGGATGGCGTTAGTTCGACAGCAATCACCGGTGGCGAGGTCGCCAGGGGCCAAACGCTGGGCGCATACCCC
>JADFPW010000323.1 GCA_022562105.1 Planctomycetota bacterium | reverse complement strand
TCTGGCTGGTGAAGCGGGACTGGTGTCCGTAGAGACCGACCCACCCCATGCGGTTACTACCGTGGACGTCGTGGGCGGTAGCGGGGATCCGGCCGTATCGGTAGCGGTGAGCAGTGATGGCCACGTGGTCGTGGTCGGGATCGACGCTTTCGCGGGGGATACGGACTTGGCCATCGTCAACGCTGAGACATTGACCGTGCTTCATCGAACCAGCCTGGATGGGCTTTCAGGTCCAGTACGGTGGGTGGCTCATTTTGAGACCGGACGTGCTGCTATCGTGGCTGGCGACCGCGGACCATCGCTGATGGCCGTTCAGACCATCGCCCCGTACACGATTCTGGACATCTTCGAGGTGGACGCGGCTGGTGATAATGCTACGTTGGGGCGGCCGGCGGCTGGCGGAGATATGATCGCCATCGTCAATCAGGACGAACCCGCCGTCTATCTGTTTGGTTTGGAACCATAAGGCGAGCGAAACCGAGGTCGGATCCATACTAGAGATCTGTCAAGAAGGAGTATTCTGATGAGCATTCGTCGATTGTCCGTATTGATTCCTGCACTCGTGGCCATGTTTGCGGTCGGTTTGTCCGTCCGTGCCGAAGGCCGTCCGGTCGAGATTGGTAAGCCGGCGCCCGGCTTTACGCTCACGAGTGCCGACGGCAAGACGATCAGCCTCAAGGACTACAAGGGCAAGATCGTGGTTCTGGAGTGGACCTGTCCGACGTGTCCATTTGTCGTTCGACACCATAAGAGACTGAAAACGACCCAGAAGTTGTCCCAAACATTCAAGGACAAGGGCGTCGTGTGGTTGGCGATAGACTCGAGCAAGACGGCCAGCGCCGAGGTCGCCGCCGAGCACGCAAAGGAAAATAAAATTTCGTATCCCATATTGATCGACCGGGACGGCAAGGTGGGCAAGCTGTACGACGCCAAGACAACCCCGCACATGTTCGTCATCAATCGCCAGGGGAACCTGGCCTATGCGGGAGCCATGGACGACGATCCGCGCGGCAACAATCCCGAGCGGCAGAACTACGTTGAAGCGGCGGTCAAGTCGTTGTTGGACGGTTCCACGGTGGCCCAAACGCGCGTTCAGTCGTACGGTTGTTCGGTCAAATACGCAAAATAGTCGCCCCGTTTGGGGTGCCTGGAGTTCAGCGATTCGATGGGCGAAGCGGCGAGCCACGCGTGCGTCATCGGTTTGGGGTGGGGTGACGAGGGCAAGGGCAAGATCGTCGATCTGCTGTGCGCGGATTTTGATTGCGTGGTCCGCTACAACGGCGGAGCCAACGCAGGGCACACCGTTTGCATCGGGGATCAAACGTTCGCCTTGCATTTGCTGCCGGCCGGCATACTGCATGACGGGGTCGAGGCCGTCATCGGACCCGGCGTGGCCCTGGATCCCGCGAGCCTGATTGAAGAAATCGACACTCTCGCCCAACGCGGGCGGTCGATCGACGGGCGACTCAAGATCAGCTCGCGGGCCCACGTGGTCATGCCCTACCACAAGATCGAGGATCGGATCAGCGAATCGGAGGCGGCTTCCGGACAGCGTATCGGCACCACGGCCCGCGGCATCGGGCCTTGCTATGCGGACAAGGTGCGGCGCCACCACGCCATTCGCATGGTGGATTTGTTGGATGCCACGTTCCGCGACGAGCGCCTGCCGCAGATCGTGGCCACCCGACGGGAGACGTTGCGGCGACTGTTTGGATCCGATCCCGATCTGGATGTTGCAGCGATCGTCGACGATGCCCGCGTCTGGTCCGAGCGGCTGGGGCCGATGGTTTGCGACACCACAACTCTGCTCGAAAACGCCATGAATGCCGGTCGGCGTCTACTCTTTGAGGGGGCCAACGGGTGCTTGTTGGACATCGATCATGGCACCTATCCGTATGTGACCTCGAGTACCACGTCGGCGGCGGGGATTCCGACGGGTGCGGGTGTGCCGCCGCGGACCGTGACCCGGGTGATCGGTGTATGCAAAGCGTACGCCACGCGCGTCGGAGAGGGACCATTCGTCACCGAGTTGACCGACGCCACCGGCGACTGGATTCGCGAGCGGGGACACGAGTACGGCACCACCACCGGGCGTCCGCGGCGGTGCGGCTGGTTTGACGCGGTGGCTACCCGGTACAGCGCTCGATTGTCCGGTACGACCGAGATCGCCCTGATGCACCTGGATACCCTCAGCGGGGCGGATTCGGTCGGCATCTGCACGGCCTATGAAATCGACGGGACGAAAACCGACCGCATGCCGTGCGACACGCGGACGTTGCAACGTGCCCAGCCGGTGTTCGAGATGCACCCGGGCTGGAGTGAATCGCTGCGGGCCGCTAAGAGTCTCCGTGATTTACCAGCGAACGCTCGCCGCTACCTGGATCGGCTGCAGGAGTTGGTCGGTGTGCCCATTCGCCTGGTGAGCGTAGGCCCGGAGCGCACACAAACCCTTCGTTTGGATCGATGACGCTGCGATGAGCATCGAGCCGCTTGACCCGAAGCAACTGCTGGGAATTGACCGCGAGTCGATGCCCCGCCACATCGCCATCATCATGGACGGAAACGGCCGCTGGGCCCAGCAGCGAGGCCTGCCGCGCATTCGGGGCCATGAAGAAGGCGCCAAAACCGTCCGGGCCGTGGTCACCCAATGCGCCCGACTCGGTATCGAAGCGTTGACCCTATACAGCTTCAGCATCGAGAATTGGAAGCGACCCAAGGAGGAGGTCGATTTCCTGATGGAATTGTACGGCCACTACCTGGTGGCCGAGCGCGGCGAGATCATGGACAACAACGTTCGGCTCGTTCACATCGGTGATCGGGAAGGTTTGCCACGCAGCGTGCTGGAAGCCATGGATGACACTGTCAGCCAGAGCGCCGCCAATACCGGGTTGAAGCTGTGCTTAGCGTTGAATTACGGTTCGCGTTCGGAGATTCTATTGGCCGTACGGGGCATCGCTGCTGACGTTCAGGCTGGCCGCGTTTGCCTCGATGAAATCACCGAATCGTTATTCGACGATCATCTGTATACCCACGGCCTGCCCGATCCCGATCTGGTCATCCGTACCGCCAACCAGCACCGCATCAGCAATTTCCTGCTCTGGCAGATCAGCTACGCGGAGATCCACGTCTGCGACGTGTGTTGGCCGGATTTCGGGCTCCCGCATCTGCATGCCGCCATCAAAGATTTCGCTTTCCGCGAACGGCGATATGGGGCGCTCGCGTAGTGTCTCAGAACATCGACATGAACCGAGCCGCGACCGTGAGGGAGCAGTCGCGCCGCTTGACCGCTCGGCCGCGGGAAACCGCTCCCTCACGGTCGCGGCTGGGATTACCGCCGGGTGCCACTGGCGGCTTGTCCGCCAGTGCCAGTCCACTCCCGCCCCGTGCGGCCAACGATGTACGATTCCCAGCATGACGCGCACGGTGGTCGTCATTCTGTTGGTCCTGAGCGCGGCTGAGGGCTGTCGCAAGGATTCAAACGACGACGGTTCGGCCCGGCTCCCAGCGGCCCAGGGCGGCCCCATGGAACGATTAGCCGAACCGTCGCCAAACCCCGCCCCCTGGCTTGTGGATGTTGCTGCGACCAGTGGGTTGCGCTTTGAGCACACGACCGGAGCCACGGGGCGTTACTACTTTCCCGAGATAGCCGGGTCGGGGTGCGCTCTGTTTGACTACGACAACGACGGCGACTTGGATGTCTACGCCATACAGGCCTATCCGTTGGACCCCGACGTGCCGGCCGCAAGGTCGGACGATCCGCAACCCGAACACTGGCGGACAAGCCGCCAGTGGCACCCGCAGCCGGGAATGAATCGTCTGTATCGCAACGACCTGCAAGCCGCCCAGGACGGATCAACGGCTGCCCCAGAACTGCGTTTCACGGATGTGACGGACGCAGCGGGGGTGGGCGACACAGGGTACGGGATGGGCTGCGCCGTCGGCGACTATGACAATGACGGAGATCTCGACCTGTTCGTGACCAATTTCGGCCCCAATGTGCTCTACCGCAACAATGGCGACGGCACGTTCTCGGATGCCTCGGCGACCCTGGCCTCCGACGATGTTTGGAGCACCAGTGCAGCGTTTCTCGACTACGATCGAGACGGATTCCTCGACCTGTTCGTGGTCAACTACGTGCGCTTCAGCGTCGCTGAGAATCCGACCTGCCACAGCCGATCCAGTCGCCGCGACTATTGCGGACCCCAGTCGTTTGAGCCGATACCGGATCGACTCTATCGCAACAACGGCGATGGCACGTTTGCGGATGTCACCATCCAGGCGGGCATCGATCGAGCGTTCGGCAGCGGGCTGGGCGTCGTATGCGCGGATTTCAACGGCGACGACTGGCCCGACATTTATGTGGCCAACGACGGTAATGCGAATCAGCTATGGATCAACCGCGGGGACGGCACCTTTGACAACACCGCCCTCCTGGCCGGGGCCGCGTACAACGCCGACGGCATGGCCGAGGCGGGGATGGGCGTGGCGGCGGCCGACTTCGATGCCGATGGCGATCAGGATCTGTTTCTCGCCCATCTGACGATCGAAGACAACACGCTGTTGGTCAACGACGGGACGGGGAACTTCGACGACCGCACGGATGAGTTCAATCTCGGAGCCATGAGTCGACTCTACACCGGATTCGGAACCGATTGGTTCGATCTGGAAGGAGACGGCGACCTGGATCTGTTCGTGGCCAACGGGGCGGTCAAGATCGCCGACCAGTATTCCCATCTGCCGTATCCCTACGCCAATCCCAACATGCTGATCCGCAACACGGGGCGGCCGCACTTTCGCTACGAGGACGTCTCCGAGCGCGGCGGCCCGGACGTGGTTCGGCCGGAGGTCTCGCGCGGGGCGGCGTTCGGCGACATCGACAACGACGGTGATGTGGACATCCTGGTTTCCAACAGCAACGGCCCACTGCGCTTGTTGCGGAACGACGCCGGCAACTCCGCCCGCTGGTTGGCGCTCAGGTTGATCG
>JADFPW010000322.1 GCA_022562105.1 Planctomycetota bacterium | reverse complement strand
CCCATCGCCGCAGTCTGAAGCTGTGCGGAGTCGGAACGCATGTGTGGGGTCTGTTTCTGGTCACCGGCCTGGACAAGGTGTTCGACTTTGTGGACAACGTGGCCGAAGCGCTGGCCGGCGTGCAGATGAACCGCAGCTAACATCGACTTGCACGTTTCTTCGCGAGCCGCGAGCTTCAGCTCGCGCGGACCTCGGTCCGCAAAGCACGTTGAGAAACCGCGACACTTGCAGTGACTCCCGATCGATTCTCTCCAGGGCGGGCAGCTCGTGATTCCGATTCTGATCCTGCTATACCTCCTCGGTTTGGTGTGTTACGGCGCGTGGCACTCGCGGCGGATTCGCACGCAGGAGGACTTCGCGGTGGCGGGGCGCAAGCTGACGGCGCCGGTCCTGGTGGGCACCATGCTGGCCACCTGGATCGGCACGGGCAGCTTGGTGGGCAACGCGGAGCGGACCTATGAGATCGGGATCGCCATGGTCCTGGTTCCGCTGGGGGCGGCGGTCGGTTTGTTCATCCTGTCGCGGGTGGCGGCCCGCGTTCGGCGATTCAAGCAGTTTACGGTGCAGGACATTCTCGAGACGCGGTTTGGACTGCTTCCCCGCGTGCTGGGCACGGTTGCGATTATCACCGCGTACTTAACGATCGTGAGCTATCAGTACCGCGCCGGCGGGGCGGTGATTCACACGATGTACCCGGGACTGGCGACATGGTGTGAAGCGACGCTGGGCAGCGGAGTGGTGAATTTCCTGAAAGACCATACGGCCTGGACGGATGCATCATGGGGCAGTGTGATCGCGGCGCTGTTCATCATCGGCTACACGGTCCTCGGCGGACTGGTGTCGGTCGCGTACACCGACGTCATTAACGGTGTGGTGATGATCCTGGGCCTGCTGATCGGCCTGCCGCTGTTGTTTGGCGACGCGGGCGGGTTTGAAGGAATCCGTGAGACCTTCGCCGATACCCCGAACAAGATGAAACTGATCGGCCCGATTCCCACGATCATGGCAATCAATCTGATGCTACCCGCCATGTTGCTGGTCATGGGGGAGGCGAATCTCTATCAGCGTTTTTTTGCTGCTCGCAGCGTGCAGGCAGCCAAAAGGGCGGCGATCGTCCTGGTGTTCGCCGTGCTCGTCGTCGAGACGCTGATTATCGTGTTCGCGTTCGTGGCCAGCGCGGTCGAGCCGGATCTGCCGTCGGAGCAGTTCGGACACGTCATTCTGATCGCATCGATGCGCCATCTTCCTATGCTGCTGGCGGCGGCGGTTCTTTCAGCGGCGGTGGCCATCATCGTATCGACGGCCGACTCGTTCCTGCTGGTCTCGTCCAACTCGGTGGTTCGCGATGTCTATCACCGGTTCATCAATCCCAGCGCGGAACCGCAGCGACTGGTGACCATCTCGCGTGCTACGGTCGTCGTGCTCGGCCTTGTGGCGTTCGGCGTATCGCTATTTAGTGACAAGTTTCTAGCTGTCGCTCTTTGGGCGTATACCATGTACGGGGCGTCGATCACTCCTGCTCTGCTGGCGACTTTCTTCTGGAAACGTGCGACCGGTCCGGGTGCCGCCGCAGGGATCGCCGGTGGAATGGTGATGACCATCGGATGGGGGATTGTAGGCGAGTACGACAAACTGCCGGAATGGCTCGCCGAATATGACGCCGTGTTACCGGCGATGGCCATCTCGGTATTCCTGTTGATTGGCGTCAGTCTGTTGACTTCACCGCCCAAACGCGAGCAGTGGGAGCCCTTTACGGCGTAGCTCGTACCTGGGATATCGCCCACACCCGCCCTCTTGGCGCGGGTATTCGAGGGGCCTAGACTGGAGATGGCTGTGTCGCGCGCGGCTGGGCGCCGATGGCTGGGGCATCTGGAGGGTGTGTGGTGGACGGAATCAATTCCTGGTGGGGTTCTACGTGGTTAGTCTCGGTTGGTGTGGTCGCGTTGGGATTGGGCCCGGTGCGGGCGGAGGGGCCGCCCTTCAACGCCGAAGTTGTTGGTGAGTGGGACGGGTATGGCGGAACGTACGGGGACATCTGGGGCGAAGGTGACTACGCCTACGTTGGCCAGTTCGGGGGATCGAGTGTGCTCATCCTCGATGTCAGCGATCCGACGACTCCGGTACTGGCGGCCACGTACTCAATACCGCCTCCGAACCAATCCGCCTCCGCCCAGGATCTCAAGGTGGGCGACGGACTGCTCTTCATCGCGTTGGAGGCCAACGACGGACCGGACGACGTCGAGATCGTGGATGTCCGCGACCCGACCAACCCGACTCCGGTGGCCATCATCAACATCGCCGAGCTGGGCGATCCGCACAACATCTTCTACGACCGTGGCTTCCTCTACATGGTGGACGACGACCGAGTGGGCATCGTCGACCTTCGGGATCTCGATCCGGATGATCCGCCAGCCGGGCCGATCACCGAGCTGTTTTGGCTGATGGAGGGTGTGGGGAACCAGTTCGTCCACGACGTGACGGTTGGTCTACGCCCTTCGGGTGAGACGTGGATGTACGCCTGCGTCTGGGATAGCGGGCTGTGGATATACGATGCGACGAACGTGGCCGACGAGCCGCCGGTGTTCCTCGCGTCCGCGGCTGGCGAGAGCACCCATTCGGTTTGGCCGACCGATGACGGCCGTTTCGTGGTGACGGGAGAAGAGCGTACCGGTGGCGGGATCACTGTCTTCGAGGTGATCGAGATGGGGGACACGGTGAGTCTGGAGTATCGAGATAGTGTCGCCGTTTCGCAGAACGAGGCATTCAGTGTGCACAACCAGTTTTGCGTGGGGAACCGTGTTTACAATGCCTGGTACGGAGCCGGCATGCGAGCTTACGACATTGATCCGGTGACCGGGCTGCTCACCCTGGCTTCCTCGCTGGACACGGAGGGGGCGTTCTGGGGGATTTACCCGCTTCTCGGTACGGACCGACTGTTGCTCTCCGACATGTCCAACGGTCTGGTGGTCATTGCCGATTTGGCGCCGCTGCCCGAGACGTGCGACGGCGATGCCAATGGCGATGGCACCGTCGATCCGTTGGATAGCGGTTTCGTCCTGGCCCGCTTCGGGTGTTCGGTGGGGATGGGCGATCCTGCCTGCGATGCCGCCGATCAGAACGGTGACGGGGCGGTCGACCCGCTGGACAGCGGATTCGTGCTGGCACGGTTCGGAGAATGCGAATAGCACGTCGTGCGTAGGGATGCAACCGACAGGTTCTTGCGCGATCTTTGTGTGACCGCACATCCCGCAAGGCTTACGGGTTGACGGAGGCGAGCGGGCGGCGAGCGTCCGATCGATCTTCGTCACTTCGCGTTTGTCGGATGATCGTGCGAATCGTCTTCAGGCGATGGCTATACAGATGGGCGTTCAACGTGCGGCGTTGGCCGGCGTGGGCGATCTCGATTCGCTTCTCGGGGTGTTCCAGGTAGAAGTGGATCTTCTCCAGCAGATCCTGCTCGTCGCTGAACGTCACGCATTCGCTGCCTACCCTGAAGAACTCGTCGATGTCCGACGTGTGGTAGCACAGCATGAACCCGCCGGCGGCGGTGATCTCGAAGTGTCGCATGTTCAACCCGCTGTCCGAGTTGCCATTGACCAAGTTCAGGTTGATGGCGGTCTTGCGGAAATGGTCGAAGAAGGCCTCGGTGGTCGATAGCTTCGGTTGGCAGCTCAGTCCGTAGGCGGTCTCCCAACGGTCGCCGATGAGCGTGAACATGTCCCCCAGTCGCTGCTTCAGGAAGATTACGAAGCGGTCGCGCTGCTTGATGCACAACGAAGCGTTGTAGAACAGTTTCGCGTTAAAATAGTCGAATGCCTTGCGTGTCCGCGTGGCCAGGTCGTCAGTTCGCCGAGGCGGGTCTGCCAAACCGTACAGGTCGAAGTAGGTATGGAAGAAGCTCATCTCCGGCAGGTCGGCCCGGACGCCCATGGCCAATGTGCCGCGTAGCAGACTGGCAGAAGGCACGCTGCGTCCCGGGTAGAAGTACGACGTGTTTTGACCTCCAACGAACGAAACCGGACATCCCTCGTGGGTCACGTCGAGTGGGCGGGTGTCGTACTCCCGGTCGGGTGCAGCCATGGGAACATGGTGCACGTTGGGAACTCCAAACCGAATCAACTCTTCGGTCTGCGGCTTATCCCAAATGAACTTGAACCATGACTCCGACGTCAGGCTCTGCCATAGCGCCGGCCAAGGCAATCCCTGAAAGGCGGTGACCAATGGATCGATGAGGTGTGAGGCCAGCGGCACGCCGGCAGCCTCGTGCAGCAGCTTCATCGAGCCCGAGTTACCCGGATCAGGAAGATAAGCCAGCCCCGTGCCGCCGTTGTCCAGCAGCAGATCGACGTCGTTGCCCTCGAGCACATCCAACCACCTCAGCCCGACCTCTGATCTGGCGGCCACATCGGCGGTGTACGGATTGCCCGTAGTCTTCCCCGCCGGCGGAAGAATCATGAACGATTCGCCGGCGGCTTGGCACGCTGATTTCCACCACCCGTCGCCGATTAGCCCGATGCTCATCGGTGTCCTATCGGTCGTTTTCCCATCTGCGCCGCAAGCGAATCTAACCTTGCGGGCGCATCGGACGGTTGGTATCGCCTGCTAGGCCTTCGCGCCGGGTCGCATCTGGCTCCTTGGCCTGGCGATGCCCGGATGGGCGACGGAGCCGTTCCGTGACAAGAGACGCGGCTGAGGGGCAAGGATCGAGCGTAAGCTCACGAGAGCCTGAGTTCGGGTAGGCATTCTGGGACAACCCGGTTATGATGTGCTTGGAGGTGTGCCATGAGTTCCACGGATTTCGCATGGCTGAATGAGCATGGGGCGGAGATGGTCGAGAAGTACGGCGGTAAGTGGATCGCCGTGCACGACGGTGGAGTAATCGGCGTGGGCGACACCGCGACCGAGGCCGCCGAACAAGCCCGCCAGGCAGCGCCCGGGGCCGCGTTTATCCTCGAAGCCGTCGAAGCAGAGGCCGACGTCGTCTATG
>JADFPW010000321.1 GCA_022562105.1 Planctomycetota bacterium | reverse complement strand
CACTCTGTCACGGAACGGCCTCCTTGCCTTCGTATGGTTGAGTCGTCAAAACCCTAATCATACAAGGTCGAGAAGGCCGTCTCTATGCGCAAACCACCTCACACTCGTGAATTATCCAGGCTAGCCGCTGCCGCGCACGGCGTCGGCGATCTTGCGGCAGCGGGTCAGGAGCTCAGCCACATCGTCCAGGGGATAGACGGTCGCCGAGTCGCTCAGAGCTTCGTCGGGATGGTCGTGAACTTCCAGGAACAGGGCGTCGGCGCCGGCGGCGATTCCGGCGGCGGCCAGCAGGCCCACGTACTCGCGGCGTCCGCCGCTCTGACGGCCCTGCCCCCCGGGGAGTTGACAACTGTGCGTGGCGTCGAAGACCACCGGTGCAAACTGCTGCATGATCGAGATCGCCGTCATGTCGTTGACCAGACGGTGATAGCCGAAAAACGTGCCTCGCTCGGTCAGCAGGACGTTGTCGTTGCCGGTCGAGGATACCTTGGCCACCGCGTTGGCCATCTGCTCGGGGGACATGAACTGCCCCTTCTTGACGTTGACGCAACGGCCGCTCTTGCCTGCGGCCACCAGCAGGTCGGTCTGTCGACAGAGAAACGCCGGAATCTGGATGCAGTCCAGCACTTCACCCGCGGCCTGGACCTGGTCGGGAAGGTGGACATCGGATAACACGGGCAGGCCGATCTCCTCACGCACTTCGCACAGAATCGCCAACCCCTTCTCCATCCCCGGCCCACGAAAAGTATCGACGGACGAGCGGTTGGCCTTGTCGAAGCTGGCCTTGAAAACGAGCGGAAGTTCCAAGCTGCGGCAGATCGATCCGATGCGGTCCGCCAGGCGCAGGGTGTGGTCGCGCGATTCGATCACGCACGGACCGGCGATGACCGCGAGCGGGCAATCCCTTCCGATGCTCACTTCCGAGATGTGAACGCAGGTGACGGCCATGGCTACCGAGCGAACCTATGGCGGCCCCGTGAGACCGTCAAGTGCGGGGTTCAGTGGGCAAACCCGTTTCATCCTGAACCCTGCTCTCTTCCGCCTACGATCCCCCGGTGATACGCAGGACATCCTGATAGGTCACGAACACGAAAGCGAGGGCGATCAGGGCCAAGCCGATGACCTGGGTAACCATCTGCGTCTTCACGCTAACCGGGGCTCCCTTGATCTTCTCGATGATCAAGAAAACCATCAACCCCCCATCCACGATGGGCAGCGGCAGGAAGTTAATCACCGCCAGGTTGGCCGACAGAATGGCCAGCAAGTACAGCAGATCGGCGAAACCGCGTTTGGCGACGTCCGACCCGATCTTGATGATTCCCAGCGGCCCGGCCATGTTCTCTACGCCGACACTGCGCGAAAACACCATGCGGCGAATCGTTGTGTAGACATTGAGGATGAAATACTCCGTCTTCTTGATGCCGATACCCATCGCCACAATCGGATTCGACGTCTGCAGGAGCTTGGTCGCCTGGGCGAGCCCAACGCTGGGGTTGGCGTCATACGCGATGCGCCCCATCCAGGGATCGATCATATCCTCGGTGACTTCGAGCTCGGTCTTCTGCTTGGCGCTAAATGCGCTTTCCATATAGGTCAACTCGATGGTTCGACCCACATTCTCACGCAGGACCTGGTGGAGTGCGTGCGGGCGGTTGACCCACGCAGGAGTTCGGCGGCTGTCGATTTCGACGGTGACCGTCGATTTGCCGTTGATGGCCCAGATGTACGAGGATACGGGCAGGCCGAGCACCGTACGCAGCGACGGCGGAATGTGAAAGTCTACGGTCTTCACCGAACCGTCGGGATCGCGGTAGGCCATCGGAACCGTCGTGCCGGCCGCTTGAATGAACCGGTCCACCAGCTCATGCCACCGACCGACCGAATGCCCGTCCACCTCGAGAATGAGGGCTCCGGCGGGGATGCCGGCTTGGGCGGCGGCGGTGGGTCGGCCGTGAACGGTCTCAATCACGTTCCCGATCAGCAGGACTTCGTCTGCCATGGTGCCGTAAAGGGCTCCGATCTGCGGAGGATCGTCGGCCCCTAACAGGTGTCTCTTCGCCGCGGGGCGGACCCAGAGGTCTTCTTCTTCGCCGTCTCCATGTCGGACGCGAATGGCGATCACCTTGTCCGGGTTTCGGGCGATGCTTTCACGGATCTGGGTTCCGGTCGGAAAGGGCGTGTCCTCCCACAGCAGAACCAGGTCGTCCGGTCGGATGCCGGCCCGCTGGGCCGGCGAATCTTCCACCACGCCGGCAAACTGAACCAATGGCCTGAGGCCCAGGAGGTTGCCGCTATCGGGATCATTTCGATCGCTCGGTGCGAGTCGGGGGCGGGGGGTAAAATTGACCTGGTGACGGTGAACCGGGCTATCCGGATTCTCCGGGTCCTCCCGCCTTTCAACGGTGACGGTATGATCACGACTGAACTCGTGCAGGATTCGGTACATCATCTGATTGGCGTTGGCGTCGTTCACTTCCTGACCGTCAACGAGGATCACCGTATCGCCTGCATGCGGTTGGTTGTCCTGTTGGTCGTCGAAATCGGATCCGACAGCAACAATCAGCGCCGTCATGGCCGGGCTGATTCCTACCTGCAGGGCGTTGGCACTCTCGCTGTTTATCGGGAGCACGTTGAGGTGTATCGATTCCCCGCCTCGCTCGATGTGAAAATCCAACGTCTTGTGCGGGTCGGCCAGCATGATGGCCATGCTGATCTCGGTGAAGTCGTTGATCTTTTGGCCGTCGATCTCCCGAATGGTGTCCCCCACCAACAAGCCCGCCACGTCGGCGGGACTGTCCGGCAGGACGAAGCCGATCTCGGTGACCCCCACCTCCTTGCCGATCATGAATACCGCGGTGAAGAGCAGGGCGGCGAAGATGACGTTCATGACCACCCCGCCGGAGACGATCAACATGCGATGTCCGATCGGCTTGTTGGGGAACGAACGTGGATCGTCTTTCACCCGCATCTCGCCCGATTCGTCGACCTCGAAATCCTCCTGGCCCAGCATCTTGACGTATCCGCCGAGAGGAAGGATGTTGAACCCATAGCGCGTCTCGCCGCGAGTGAATCCGAACAGCTCGCGTCCGAACCCGATGCAGAACTTCTCCACCCGCACGTTGGCCCACTTGGCCAGGCCGAAGTGCCCCAGCTCATGCACGAAAATGATGACGCTGAAACCCAGGATGATCTGGAAGAGCGCCCAGGCCGAGAGAAGCCAGCCGGTGAAATCAATCGCTGCCAGCGTCAGCCCCTGCGCTATGATCAACCCGTTGCACATTGCGTTACCTCGTCTCTAGCCCAGCGATCCGCGGCCATCAGATCCTCCAGCGATGGGGAGGCCAACCAGTGGTGACCATCCAACGCCCGTTCGACCAGTTCTGATATGGCTGCAAATCGGATCTTTCCCTCGCGGAAGAGCCCCACCGCCGCTTCGTTGGCGGCGTTGAGCACCGCTCCGGCGCTTCCGCCTCGACAGGCGGCCTCTCGTCCCAGCCGTAGTGCGGGAAACCGCTCCTCGTCCGGCTCCTCGAACGTTAGCTGTCGCAGGGTCGTCAAATCAAGTCGGTCGGACGGGCAATTCCGCCGCTCGGGGTAGGTCAATGCGTACTGGATCGGGATCCGCATATCGGGCATTCCCAACTGGGCGATAATCGAGCCGTCGCAGAACTCCACCAGCGAATGAACGATCGACTCCGGATGAATGATCACCTCGATATTCTCGGGCTCCAGGCCGAACATCCACCGGGCCTCGATGATCTCCAACGCCTTGTTCATCATGGTGGCTGAGTCGATGCTGATCTTCGGACCCATGTCCCAGGTCGGGTGATTCAGGGCATCTGCGACGGTGGCCTCGGCGATCTGCTCGCGGGTCCATTCTCGAAAAGGACCGCCGGACGCGGTCAAGATCACCCGGCGAACCTCGTCGGGTCGGCCCGCCTGCATGGCCTGAAAGACGGCTGAATGCTCGCTGTCGATGGGGATGATCAATGCGCCGCGCTCCCGGGCCAGCGACACCAACAGGGCGCCGGCCACCACCATCGCCTCCTTGTTGGCCAGGGCGACACGCAGGCCGCGCTCAACCGCCCGATGCGTGGCTGCCAAACCGGCAGCGCCAACCACGGCGCACACCACGGTGTCGCATTCGCACTCGTCGATCAGCGTGGTCATCGCCTCCGGGCCGTCCAGCACGCCCGTCGTGCCGTTGAGCGAGTTTCGCAGCGCCCCCGCGTGTTCGGCGTCGCAAAGGGCGACCAGCCGAGGATGCCATTGCTCGCTCTGTTGGGCGAGAAGCTGCCAGCTTCCGCGAGCCGCCAGGCCGACGACCTCGAACTCGTCGCCCAGACCGCCCAGAACATCCAGACAGTTGCGCCCGATGGAACCCGTCGAGCCTAGAATGGCCACTCGCTTCTTCAAACCGTCGATCGCTCTCTGCACGTGGGAACGCGGACCTGTCCCACGCGCCAGGCCGCATCCATTGGAACCGGTCCGCATGTTAGGTGAATCCGTGGGCATGGGGCAGGGTCAGCCGCCTCCAGGCGTACACGATGCACGATGATAGGATCGAACCCGGATACGGGCAAGAGGATGCCCCCGCCAGCGCGGGGACGGGCAACATAGCGGTCTTGGCACGACTGGCCGGCGCCGACGTCGATACGAACGAGATCGACAAACGTCGGCTGAGCCTGCTGTCGCTTCAGGGATTCGAGCCGGGGACAAGTCCCACTTGTGGGCGTTTGACGCCGAACGTCTCGACAATCTTCTCCCGGCGGACAAGCTCTTGCGACGCCATCGTACTGAACCCGCCGTTCTCGGCGCCCACAAGTGGGACTGGTCCCCGGCGGGGACAGATCCCACTAGCCTGGATAATTCACGAGTGTGAGGTGGTTTGCGCATAGAGACGGCCTTCTCGACCTTGTATGATGGGGTTTTGACGACTCAACCATACGAAGGCAAGGAGGCCGTTCCGTGACAGAGTGTAACCGCC
>JADFPW010000023.1 GCA_022562105.1 Planctomycetota bacterium | reverse complement strand
GGCACGTCGGCCATCAGCTCGACCGCCTCGAACCCGAGCCCAGCCACCCGCCGAACAGCCTCTTCGATCGACACCTTCATGTACGCATTGGAACTATAAGCCAGCTTCATGGCCGCCCATTCTCGATTGGAGCATCACCACCAGTCAAGGCTCGAAAAGAACCTCAAGGTGTTTTGCCCACTGGCAGATCCGCCCAAGACATCAGCCACCCAACGCGACCACACTGGACGCGATTAGAAAATGAATCACTAACGACTAAAGGCGCTCTGACCCTACTCTGTCCCCAGAGCCTCGCCCGCCACCCGGGCCGAACCCTCACCGGCGTCGATCAACCCTTCGGCCACCAGGGGCTGCTCTACGAACCCGAAATCGGCAGCTACCACAATCGGGCCAGGCAGTTTGACCCCACGATCCTACGATTCATGCAGCGGGATCCGCTGAGCCTGCTCGCGATGGCTGGTGGCGGTATTCAAGATGGGATGAACCTGTATGCATATGTCCGATCGTCGCCCCTGATGTATTTGGATCCGTACGGCGAATCAAGTTCAGGCGACTGCGATTGTCGGGTTGAGGTGCTTGCGCATTGGTCTGCCGCCATCGCGGTGGGCCTAGCTTGTGGAAGTGCCGCGGTACCACCGATTACTCTGGTAACTGGAGGAGCTTGCGTTGCTGCGCTTTTGGCTTATGCAGCTACAGGGTTGGCGGTGGACCAATGTTATGCTGCCTGCCCACCAGACCCCCTCCCGCCCCCGGACGTTGGCGACATGCCTTGGGAGCCAGGAGGGGTTGAGCACGGGTGCGACAATTCTGAGGTGTGGTGCACTTGTGGTGATTATTGGGAGGAGATTTACGGCGGGTCTTGCATGCTTGCATCAGACTGCTTGGACCTGTGCCGTTGTATGTAGGTCCGCAGCCCTAGTTAGCGCTATTGTAAGTGTATTTGACCTCGTTCGCGGCGGCGGATGCGACTAGGGGTAGTAGCTGTCTCACTCTGCCGTCCACAGGACAACAAGTGAGCGGCGAATGTTTATTTTACGCTGCTAGTCCGCATTCGTCACGTTTGGACACTGGGCTGGGGTCAGAGTGGTCCGTAGGAGGGAGTGGCGCAAGGAGAAGATCGTACGCCGAGTCCGGCAGCGCCCGATAGCTTTTGCCGTGACTTCTGAGAGCTTGTACCTTATGAGGAGGATTACGCGCACCGCCACTTGGCGATACGACGGGCGGGCGAGCGATGGCCCAGGGCGCTATTCTGCTGTGTCTGCCCTGTAGGTTTGGTTGCCGCATTCCGGGCACCGTCGCGAAACGTTCCCGGTGAGGTTGTAGCCGCAAGCAGTGCAGATCGGCTCGCCGCGGGCCGCAAGTATTGCCCAACACGCACGTCCGAGGGGAGTCCGGTGAATGACAAGTAAGAGCAGTGGGAGAAGTAGAATCCCTGTAAAGGCGACTACTAGACTACTGGGGTAAGTCAACCACCAGGGTGCAACGCATAATGGAGCGGCAAGAAAGGGAATCCAGCGCCGCCACCCTAGTGCATATACCGCAGCCTTACCGGCACGCGTCTTCTCGTGCTGGTCGAGCTTTTCCCACTCGGGCACGATGAGGCGCCAGAGGTCTATCTTCCTACCCACAGCCAAAGACGCAAGTATTGCCAAGGACACGAACGCCGAAAGCAACGTCATCCCTGGACCGGGGGAAATGAGCATTACGCCCGCCCCCAAGACCGCGAACAGTGACAGTCCGGCCCAGACGACGGTGAGGGCGAGGCGGGAGTGACGGGACATAAGCGGATCGTACAACGTCGATACCCTCGGAACAAGAAGAGAGGATTAGTCAGAGGGCGTTGAAACGGGCACGGGGGATTGAAACGGGGGCAGAAAAGGTGTCAGGGGCAGAAAAGGTGTCAGGAATGCTCTGTAGAAAACCTTGAAGTAGAGAGTGGGGTCAGAGCGCCTTTAGTCGTTAGTGATCCGCTGCCTGATTGCCTCGGTCTTGGGTTTTAGTGGCCGCGGGGCGACCTCAATCCGCCGTATGGCCGAATCCACGCTGGAATGCGAGGCGTATCCGAGTATGTCGGCAACCTCCCGGCCCGGGTGTCCGAATGCTCGCCTCGCCAGCCAGCCACCGGTCGACCCACATCATCACACCGGCAGCCGCGCCTCCATCGTGATCGGTCGGCCTTGAACGCATCGGCCGCAGTCGGAACGATCCGTTCCAGTGACGGCCGAGGTCGAGGCGGCTCCAACTGAGGCAGCGAGGCATCCTTGGCCCGGCCCCTACGCGACTTGCGCTTGAGGCGGGTGCTGTTGAGCGATGGCGACGAGCTTATCGAATGCCTCCGGGTCGGCGATAGCGATCTCGCTCATCATCTTGCGGTTGACCGTGACGTTCGCCGCGTTCAAGCCGAAAATGAACCGGCTATACGGTAGACCACGCATCCGGCACGCGGCTGATAGGCGGGTGATCCACAGGGATCGGAAATCCCGCTTGCGCAGGCGCCGATGGGCATAAGCATACGCTCCGGCGCGGACCAGTGCCTCCTTGGCGGTCCGGTAGAGCTTGCTGCGCCCACCGCGATAGCCTTTGACCGCCCGAAACAGGCGAACCTTACGACGATGACGGGCCTTGCCGGTGCGTACACGTGGCATGAGTTATGCTCCTAGTGCCCGGCGAACCCGAGCCGCCATGGCGCCGGTCAAGAAGCACGGCTTACGCAGGCGGCGTTTCTGCTTGCCGGACGTTCCGCTCATCAAGTGGCTGCCGAAGGATCGCTTGTAGCGAACCTTGCCGGTAGCGCTAATCTTGACGCGTTTCTTCATCCCCTTATGGGTCTTCATCTTGGGCATATCGTTTCCTCAACGGCCTAATCCGGCCAACTCATTCCGAGCCCCGTAGTATAGCCCCGCAGCGCCTGGGTACAACCCCCGACGATTCCTTCTTGGGATCCATCTTCCATCCGGGGAGTCCACTTTCTACAATAACGATGCTGGAGGTGAAACGGCTGGCGAACAGGAGGATTCCACGATATGTCCCATATCCGAACACTGCGAGTTGGAATGCCGATTCTGGGGTTCCTTGTGGCTGGGGGCGGGGTAGTCTCGGCTGGCGAGCTGACGGTGGTATCCGTGGAACCCATGGCCCGTTCGCTTGAGGCGCCGGTCGATACGTCGATCACCGTCCGGTTCGATCGGCCCGTGGACCGCGACTCGGTGATCGACGGCCAGAGCTTCACCGCTTTCGGCCGATGGAGCGGGAGCGTGGCTGGGACGTTCCATTTCACCGACGACGACCAGACCGTCATCCTGCTGCCGGATCAGGTGTTCTCCGCCGGCGAGGCGGTCATGGTGATCCTATCCCACGACCTACAGGCGGCAGACGGGTCGTTTCTGCGAAGCGCGGGGTATAGCTTCCAGTTTTGGACCCAGGCCCGCTCGGCGGACATGGACTTCGTGGAGATCGCGGTGATGAGCACGCGGACCACGCCCGGCGAAACCACGCAGTCCTATGGCGGTATCGCCACGGATCTGAACGGCGACCGATTCTGTGACATCACCATCGTCAACGAGGACACCGGCGACCTCCGCGTGTTCCTGAACCTGGCCGATCGCAGCGGGCTCTACGAGGACTTCATCGAACCCACGTTCCCGGTCAACGACCGAGCAAGTCCCTCCGAGCCGGCTGACTTCAACCGCGACGGGATCCCCGACATCTGCGTAGCCAACATCAACACGGGCACCGTCTCGATTCTCCTGGGCGTCGGCGACGGCACGTTTCATCCGCAGCAGGAGGTGGCCGTCGGCGCAGGGCCGCGCGGTATCGCCGTTCTCGACGTCGATGGCGACGGGGACGTGGACATCGTCAATACGAACTCGGTCAGCTCCAATTTGTCCATTTTGTTGAACGACGGCAGCGGCGTGTTCGGCCCAGCGACTTTCTTCGAGGGCGGCAGCTCCGGCGAATGGGCGTTGGCGGCGGCGGACATGAACGAGGACGGCATCCTCGATCTGGTGATCGGTGCTAACAGCGGCCAGCGGATCATCGTCAGCCTGGGCAACGGCGATGGGACGTTTACCATCGCTTCGATCCAGAGTTCCGGCGGTTCTACGTGGATGCTTAACTGCGGGGACGTAAATGGCGACGGCCATGAGGACGTGGCCGCGGTCAACAGCTTCAGCAATAACGGAGCCATTCTCATCGGCGACGGGCGAGGCGGGCTCGCTTCGCCGCAGACCTACTCGCTCGACCCGTTTGCCCTGGCCACCGACCTGGGCGATCTGGACGGCGACGGCGACCTCGACTGGGTGACCTCCAGCTTCAACGGCGACTGGCGCATCTTCACCAACGATGGCCTAGGCAACTTCACCTTCTTTCAGGAGATCAACGCTACCATCGCAGCCTCCTGCGCCCTGCTCTTCGACTTTGACAACGACGGAGATTTGGACATGGGACTCATCGATGAACTCGCCGACGTGGTCGTGCTGATGAAGAACAGCGGGACGGCTCCGGTACTCGGCGACTTCAACGACGACTGCCACATCGATCTGAGCGACTATGCAGCATTTCAAGATTGCCTGTCGGGGCCCGGCGTGTGCGCGGACCCCGGCTGCGCCGTCATGGACTTCGAGGACGACTGCGACGTGGATCTCGATGATTTTGCGCGTTTCCAGCGTGCTTTCACCGGATCGATGGCTTTTCCGCCGGGGTGCGACCAGGAATAGAATGCTCAGTGGACACATCTCATCCGGCCGATAGATCAATGAGCCTGCCAAGCCGGGCCGAGCGATCCACATGAAACCCGACTGCCATTCCATCCGTCAACAATCGCTACGCGCTGTGCGCCGCATGGTGGTGAAGGTCGGCAGTGGCGTTCTCACGGCCGACGGTCGGCTCAAACCGCGGGCCGTCAGCCGGCTGGTCGCGGACATCATGGGTGTTCGAGACAACGGTATCGAAGTGGTCCTGGTCTCCTCCGGAGCGGTGGCTTCGGGGCTTGATCGTCTGGGACTGTCCACCCCGCCGCGAAGCATCGACCGCAAACAAGCCGCCGCCGCCATCGGTCAACCGCGTCTGATGCGTTCCTACGCCCGGGCGTTCGACCGCGGCGGCGTCCAGGTGGGACAGGTTCTGTTGACCGACGGGGATCTGACTCACCGCAGCCGATTCCTCAATATCCGCCACACGTTGGCCGTTCTGCTCAAGCATGGAATCCTGCCCATCGTCAACGAAAACGACAGCGTCTCCTTCGACGAGATCAAGATCGGTGACAACGACCGCCTCTCGGGCTTGGTAGCGCACCTGGTGTCGGCCGATCTGCTGGTCCTGTTGACCAATGTTGACGGGATTCTGGAAGGAGGCCCCACCGGCAAGCGGATTCCCCTCGTTCCGCCGGATCATTGCCTGATGAAAAACGTTGATCCGAGAGGCAGCCCGACCGGCACCGGAGGAATCGCTACTAAGATTGAAGCCGCGACCCTGGCTGGAAAATGGGGAATCCCTACGGTCGTAGCCGACGGCAACCGACGCGACGCCCTGCAGCAGATCATCGCCGGCCGCGACGTGGGCACGTTCTTCGTCCCCACCCCACGCAAGATCAGCTCGCGTAAACGGTGGATCGCCCTGGCTGCCGGCGTCCGCGGCACGTTGGTCGTGGATCACGGGGCCAGTGTCGCGATCACCCGCAAACACAAGAGCCTGCTCCCCTCCGGAATAGTGGCCGTCCGCGGCCAGTTCTCTCGCGGGTGTCCCGTGGAAATCGAAGACGACCATGGGGACGTCCTCGCCCGTGGCTTGACCTGCTATTCGTCCAACGAGATCGAGCGAATCATGGGTCACCGAACATCACAAATTCGCTCAATCCTGGGCTACGCCTACGCCTCCGAGGTCATCCACTGTGACGATTTGGTGCTAATCGACTGACCTGCTGTCGAGGACGGGCGGCTCACTCCGGCCGACGATCAGCGTTGACCGAGGAGTGACAGCGTAACAGCCTCCCCGGGGATCAAGTGGGCGTCGCCGTCCAGGGAGACGGTCAGCCCACGGCCCCACACGGGGTAGGTGGGGATTCGACGATGCCGTAGGGGCGCTTCACTGACCGTGGCGGAAAGACCCACGATCGTACCCGGAAACTCCCGGCCCAGCCGTTCGACGGACGCCAGGCGGTAGACGGTCACCGGCGCTCCCACTCGGGCGGCGAGAGCGAGCTGCTCCGGCAGGTAGGCCGTCACTCGATTGGTCGTGGTGGGGGAAATAGTGGCCAACATGGCGCCTGCCTGCACGTAGTCACCGGCGTGAGCCAACATCGCCGTGACTTGCCCATCGATCGGCGCACGAAGCACGTGGGTGTCGATCCGCCGCACGATCTCGTCGAGATCCCTGCTTCTCACATCGACGGCTAGCCGAAGCGGCGTCAGTACGGGATCGTACGTGGTGACGACGTCCGCGTGGGTTCTGTACCGATCCCAGCGCCGGTCCGCCTCCCGATATGCTTCCTGAAGCCGATCGAGAACATCGACATTCATCGATATCGCAGCCTGCAACGAGCCCACCTCGGTTTGGATGTCGTTCAACTCGCGCCATGTGGCGGCGCCTTTGTCTTCCAGGTCGGTGGTGATTTCCAGATCGACCGTCCTGCCGCGTAGATCGACGCGGTTCCGGGCGTCCGCCACGAGTTGGGAAAGGTAGTCGATGCGGGCTCGCTCACGATCGACGGCGAAGCGTCGCTCCAGGTCGTCGACGTCGGCCTGGGCCTGGGCATTGTCCGCAGACAACCGAGCCTCGGCCGCCACGATCTCGGCACGCAATCGTTCGATGTCCTTTTCCACCGTGGCCAACTGGATTCGCTCTTGGCGATCATCCATGGACACCAGGATCTGCCCGCCGGCCACCGCCTCGTATAATGAAACGTGAACGACGCGGACCACTCCGGGCTCGCGGTGAGCGATCCTGACCGGCTGGTCATCGGCAAAGCCGGTGATCGTTCCGCTGATGGCGACCCGCTGATGCAAGTGCCACGCGCCGGCAATGGCCAGTATCCAGACGGCCACAGTGGCCCCAGCCATGAACGGACGGTGCATGCGGCGCAGCCACTTGCCCAGAGGCAGGCGGTCAGGGCGTCCGGGCGAACCGTTCGTGGTCTCGGTCACGCCACCTCCTCCTGCTGCTGATCGATGAGCAGATGAACGGCCTGGATCTCCAACGCCGCCTTCAGGGCGGCGACGAGGTCGGGGCCTCGCTCGGGGTCACGCAGGCGTACCTTGTAGGCGCACTGACACATGGGTTCGCCCGCCGGTCCCGGCGTCCTGGACTCATCCACAGAGATCACCGAGAACCGCCGGCAGAATCGGGCCAGCAAGGATTGAAATACGCTGCCGTCCAGGGCCGACGCTTTGATCTGAAACCGCAGAAGGCTATCCGCGGCGTGCCAAGCTCCAAACGCCGTCAGGTGCAAATAGCCTGCCACCAGGTTGGCCACCACGGCGCCGATGATCGCCGTTCCGTGGAATCCGAAACCTGCAGCCATTCCACAGATTAGACAAAGGAATACATAGGCGGTGTCGCGGGCGTCGCGCACCACGGTTCGAAACCGAATGATCGCCAGCCCACCGAGGAGTCCGACGGCGACCAGGGCATTGGATGCCACCAGCGACATGCTCATCGCTGCTACGATGGTGATCAGGATCAATGCGTGGGTGAACGTTCGCGAGTACGAGACGCCGCGGTATGTCCATTTGTAGCACCAGGCATTCAACTGCCCAATAATGAACGCGATCAGCAACGACAGGATCAGCCGCTCCGTCGGGCGGTCGGGCAACATCTGAATTGGTCGAAACAACTCGTTGAGGGTATCCATTTCACGTCTCTGATGAGCTGTGGTGTCGGCCGCTGCCAGACGTAGGTTCCACGGATAGGCCGGCGGCCCGAGAGCAGATCACGTACTTGCAGACGCCGCGACGGAGCACCTCCACCCGACCCAACATGTTCGCTACCCAGAAGGGATAGGAGTTCGTAAACTTGATCTCCAGTACCACGCCGCCGGGGTTGACCGGCCACCAGGTGGTGGTTGCCCCGTTGCCCGGCCTGGCCAGCAGGCCGTAGTGCAGATCCCGATCCAAGGTGATCCGGATCCGATCCGCGGAGACGCCTTCGTACGCCTCTCGCGTATAGAAGGTGCCACCTACCGGGAGGGCGCCGATCCGGCTGCGCAGTTGCAGGAACTCGTTTACGTTGCGGACGGTGCCGGCGTCATGGATCCCGTTGCCATTGAGCAGGCTGGCTTCCTCCCACAACACCGACTCGACCATCTCCGGCGTGACCCGGGCACGCGTCTTGTGTACCACGCCGTCTTTCTTGCGCTTGATTTCGACGAAGGCCGGTTGGTCTTCCCACGATTCCTGGCGCTCGCTGTACGTGCGCAGACGCAGTTTGTAGCGGCTCACTCGCCTCTCGATAGTATGGCGCAGGAGCATGCGTGAACGGGAGTCTAAGTAGAGCGAAGCAATGGGGTATTCGCACCGGGAACCGCGCGACGCATAGGGGTCCGGTGGCAGATGATCGACACAGATCCTCTGGATCTCCGCCGCCTGCCCTTCACTAACAAGGTACTTGGCCTCGTAGCGATACCATCTTAGAGGCTGATTGTTTCCCTGACCCATTTCGCCGCGTTCCCAATC
Organism: Planctomycetota bacterium; assembly: GCA_022562105.1. Lineage (GTDB taxonomy): Bacteria > Planctomycetota > Phycisphaerae > UBA1845 > UBA1845 > JADFPW01. Next base: position 13,507 of record JADFPW010000023.1, on the reverse strand, counting down.
TACCGCTGTGCCCCAGGCTACGGCGGTCGCCCGCCAGCCTACAGCATAGGAGTTCATTCTATCACGCTACTCGCACGGCCCGAACCTAGCCAGGACGTAGCCGGCATCCAATGGATCGACGGATCCATCGTCGTTTTGGTCGGCGATGTCGCAGTTCGCGTCTCCGGTCCCCACCGGGCAGCCGAAACGGGCCAGCACGAATCCGGCGTCGAGGGGATCTACGGTCCCGTCCCCGTTGGCGTCACCATCGCAAGGTTGATTTTCGCAACCCTCCTCATCGACGGGCTCGCCCTTGGGCGTCTCGGGGCAAAGATCGTTGCAATCCGCAACGCCGTCGTTGTCCGCGTCGTCGTCGGCGATCCCGCATCCGCATTGACCGGGATCGGTCTTGTTCGGATCCTCCGGGCAGCCGTCGTTGCAGTCGGCGGTGCCGTCGCTGTCGGAATCGTCATCGGACACGCCGCAACCGCATTGGCCGGGATCGGTCTTGTTCGGATCGTCCGGACAACCATCGCACGCGTCCGGCGTACCGTCCATGTCGGCGTCCAGCGTGTCGTCGCCCCCTGGGCATACGTCGTTGCAATCCGCAACGCCGTCGTTGTCCGTGTCGTCGTCGGACACGCCGCAACCGCATTGGCCGGGATCGGTCTTGTTGGGGTCGCTCGGACAACCGTCGCAGTCATCGGGCGTACCGTCCATATCTTCGTCGATCGTATCGTCACCACCGGGACACACATCGTCGCAATCGGACACGCCATCGCCGTCGGAATCGCTCGTCTCGCAGCTACAGTCCTGCGGATCGATGGGATCGACGTTGGAAGCACCCGGCGTTCCACCGGCAAAGAGAGTGAAACAATCCGCGCCGTCGGGGAAGCGCCCCTCGGAGATGTCGGTAGTCTGAGCAGTGAAGGTCAATGTATCGATCGCCAGATTGCCGTTCGCATCGGTGTCGAACAAGCCAATCTGTTCGCCACCGGAATTGAGCTTGAAGGTGGCATGCGTATCACCCTGGAGGGGCTCGTCATCAGCCCAGATGATCAGGTATCCGCCCGCGGGAACGGAGACGCCCTCGGGTACCTGCCATTTCGTTGGAAGGGCCAAGTCGTCCGTCATGTACCGCCCGCCAAGGTCGACGTCGAACGCCTCACCGTTGTAGATCTCGATCCAATCGTCGAAGTCGCCCGGATTCTCCGGATCCTCGTACGCCGCCGTGTTGGAGGCCATGAACTCGTTGATAAACAGCATGGGCGGCAGGTAGTCGACCACGTACGAGTGGGTCACGCCGGGCGCTCCCAATGGATCCATCGACACGGCGCCGAGATCATCGGTGGCCGTCAGGTAGTAGTTAACCAGCGTATCCTGCGGTTGAGCGGGAATCTGGGCCCCGTAGACATCATCCCCGGCGGCGCCGTCCTGGTGGGCGCCGTCGTCCACCATGGTCACCTCTACGCTACCGCTACCGGCGTCGTAGGTCAGGGTCACGTCAGTGATCGTACCGTCCGTGTCGGTGACACCGGCCGTCACCCACACCTCATCCTGATTCGTGGGGGCCGCCGGTGTGTGCATCGTGTCCACGATCGACGGCGGGGAATTGTGAGCGGCGTTGGTCGCTCCGGGGGTCGGGGTGGCCATGAAGTCCCACGACCCGAGACCATCCGGATACCGCCCGAACGACACGTCGGGGATTTGCGGCCCGAAGACGATCGAATCAATCTCCGTCACGCCGTCGGGATCGAATAGGGCGAGTTCCTCGCCGTTGGCGGCGAGCTGGAAGTTCGTATGCGTAGGCCCCTGGGTTCCGTCGTCGTCCGCCCAGAAGATCAGGTGTTCACCGGCGGCGATCGTGAGTCCGCTGGGGATTTGATACTTGGTCGGGTTGGCCAAGTCGTCGGTGATATAGACCCCGCCCAGATCGACCTCCTCGGCGTTGGGATTGTAGATCTCAAACCAATCGGGAAACTCGCCCGGCTCATCGGGGTCTTCGATGGTGCTGAAGTTGTCAGCCATGAGTTCGTTTAGCGTGACATAAATCGAAGAGCATGGCTCAAAATCCTCGAGCGCGCCCGACACGACCGCGACGCGATCGGCAACCCAACCTCGCAGACTGTCAAACTGCTCCGCGACGGTCCCGTTGTCAGGAATGGCATTGGGGTCGGCCTCGAGCGCTTCGGTCAACACCGGCTCGACGGCGTCAAGCACAGCCACCAGGCTCTCGACCGACCACGGACCGCAGATGAGGTCGTTGAAGAGTTCGTTGTACTGGGCGCGAAACTCCGGCACGTCCAAAAGTGCTGGGTAGGGGCTGCCCTGTCCCGGGCTGTCCTCACCATAGACGCCGTCGTTGACTCCTCCGCCGGATAGCGAGGAGTCACGGTCCCATGGGAAGTACATACGCGTCGTCCCATCCAGGAAGTCCGCAAAATAGAAGTTCTTCCCCTTGCTAAGCAGGGCATCCCCATTGGCCTGGAAGGCGTCCGAAGCCATGAGCGTAAGTATGCCCGGCATGTTCACATACAGCGGCACATCCTCTGCCAGATCAGGCGGAGGGCAAGTCTCATCCGGGTCGAACGGCAAATAGCACAGCGCCTCGACGGTCGGACTGTCCTCCGGTCCTCCAACCTTGAGCTCCTGTTGCCCGACATCGCTGACCTTGTAGAGCCAGGTCTCGCCCTCGGTATACAAACCTCGGTTCTCGAGAAAACGCTTGTCACGCTGCTCGACATTGACATAGACGCCCGTGTACACGCCGTTGATAACCAAACGCACCCAAGCCGTGTACCCGGCGGAATACCCGTATCCTTGCGTTCCGGATGCAAGACGCTCTATCTGCCAGGCAAGGCCCTCGGAGACGACATCCTCATCGTCACCGTTCTCCAGGCTGAGCTTCTTGAGATCGTGCCAGTCCTGACCGGTCACGTATTCGTTGATGTCCAGCTTCAAGCTGACCTTGATGTAGCCCTGGCCTTCGGTCAACGGGTCAGCCGACTTTCGGCGCACCGAGATCAGGATGGGTTCTTCCCCGTCGGCCCAAAAGTCCGCGGGCACCTCGATGCTCAGCGACTCATCGTTCTGAATCGTCTGCCAGTCGGCGTTGTCCATCTCCAGGTTCAGGGTCAAGAGTTGAAACGGATCGAAAACATCAGGCCAACCCTGGGCCATGGCGGCGCCGGTCAACAGCCCCGTTACCGCAACGGCAATGAGTGCATGTCTGGTTCGCATTCCTTGTCTCCTCCTCCGCCGGTTTAAACTCCAGCCCGGGCGTTCTATCCGCCATGCCAGCCGCGCGTAGCACAGCCCCGACGTGACACTCGCCACTCTCAAGTTCCGGGCGGTGTGAGACCGGCTCCTCGGCCGTTGAAGCGCTTGCACCGTATCACCCTGAGCGTAGCAATTCGCCCGGAAGCGGTCAACTGGCGGTAACGTGGGCGCTCGCAGCCCCCCATGCCGATAACGCGAAACTCAAGCCCTGGTCCTTCATCCAAGCGCTACCTCCCGCTGGCCCAGATCGTCCAGCGATCGGATGGCAAAGCGCTGCAGCCACGGTGCGCGGTATCAACGCCCGGGACGCCAGCTTGCCCGACAGGCTGAATCTCCGGCCACCAAGGATCAGACGCCGGCCGTGTCGTCGTCCGGTAACTCGTCGGCCAGAATCGCCGGATCCACCGGCAGCGCGGGCAACTAATCCTGCTGGCCCCTATTGGATAGACATCTCCGCGGGCGATCTGACAGCACTTCATTCAAAAATGCGATGGCCGAGCAACTCCCGGGTGGTCTCGACGCTTGCAATCGCCCGGTCGGAGGCGCCAACTGGTGCAGTGCGGCCGGTCAACGCCGGTCGGACGACGGCGAGCCCGGTCGCCAGGCCGACGTAAACGCGGACCGGGCCAGGAATCCGCTGGACAACGGGTTCGTCCCGTCCGTGTGCGGCGACCGCGACAAGGTCAGAACTCTAACTTCGGTGGCACTTAGTCGGCCCGCGTGTACTTTTCCAGTTGCTTTTTGATTCGATTGGCCAACCCGGTATTGCCGGCCGCGGTGGCTAGGGCCAGTGCCGTTTGGACGGTTTGTCGGGCACGGTCGAAGTCGCCGTCGGCGGCGTAGGCGGCGGCTAGCGTCTGCAGAACGCGCGGGTCGCGCTGACCGGTCAGATCGGCGGCTCGTTCGGCATAACCGATGGCTGCCGACGCCTCGCGTCGGGAGGGATCCGGATGGGTGGCCAGGATCCACGCCAGGCTGTTCAAAGCCGCCGGGGCATCCGGCTCGAGGCGCAGCGATTCTCTGAACTCGACCACGGCGTCGTCAAGAAATCGCGATTGCGTCAACGCTTGGGCAAGATTGTAGTGGGGTTTGGCCTCATTAGGATCGCAGGCCACGGCTTGCCGGTAGTGCTTCACGGCCAGATCGAGTCGGCCCATGGCTTCATAGGTCTTGCCCAAGTTGTTGTGCGTCTTGGCGTCGTTGGGCTTGATCTCGAGGGCGTGCTGATAGTGGACGACCGCTTCCGGGAGTCGCCCGACAGCCTTTAGCGCAATTCCCAGATTGAAGTGAGCCTCACCCAGGGCTGGGTCGAGCCGTACCGCCTCGCGGAACGCGCCAATCGCTCGCCCGTAGTCGCCATCCTTGGCGAACTGGACGCCGAGGCTTAGCTGTGCCTGGGCAATCGACGCCGCCGTACGGGTGGACAAGGCCACTGTGGCACCTGAGCTGGATGGAGTACCCGCACCCAACCTATCGACCACAGTGCCCAAGAAGTTCTGGGCGAGCTCGAGGTAGCCCAGGGAGGTGAACTCTTCGGCCAACGCCAACTGACTGGTGGCGGCGACGGTAGGTCGCTTGTGCCACCGGCCCGGAAATGGAAGGGCTGAGCGCATGATCTCATCGGACTCTGTGCTCCCAAAACGTGCCTTGGGTGCGAAAGCGGAATCTCTCACAAGCGAAGATTCGTTCAAGAGTGAGGTCGCACTCACCGGACCCTTGTAGATCACGGCTAGCTGACCACGAGCATCCACGAGAAAACTCGTCGGCACGGGCATCCGTCGCTTTCTGTTGAGCAGGCCGCGCTGCAAGCCATCAAGCTGGTCGAGCAATTCGGGCGGAGCGTAACCCGCATCGAACGGCCAACTCAGATCGTCGAGTATGGCATCGGCCTTGGCCCGGTCAGCCTTGTCGTCCACGCTGACGGCCACGATTCTCAGACCGCTACGGCGAATCTGTTTCTCATGTTCGGCGAAGTCTGCCAATTCGGTCAGACAGGGAGCGCACCAGCTAGCCCATAGGTTGATCAGCGTCAATTCGCCCGGACGATGGAGCGGGGCGCGGCTGCCGGCGGTGTCCGTGTAGTGGAGGCGGGGCATGGGCACGCGGCCGGCGAGCGCAATGCGAACTCGATCCGAAACCACCGGTCCGCTTAGCTCTGCGGGTGTTAAATGTACAGTGCGAACGGGCGGCGACCACAGGGCTGCGTGTTGGCTCCCTTGAACGATGAGGTATCGCCGGTCCGGTTCGATATCGGAGAACTCTTCTGTAGTACCCCCCGGCCAGCGAACGACCAACCGATCGATCGACGTGCAGGTTCCCAACCCGAAATGAACCCATTTGCTCGACTGGGAAAGGAATCCCCCGCCGGCGCGAAGCGTTCGGCTGAGCGTCGTACCCCCTTCGTCGTGCAAGTAGATCTCGACGCGGGCGCCGATGGCATCGCGGTTACAATCTCGACCTTCCAGGCGTACGGCGACGAAGTGATGACCGCTCTGTAAGACGTTGCGCATGAACCGGACGCGCGGGCCGGTGCGATTGGTGATCCACACATCGAGGGAACCGTCCAGATCCCAATCCACGACCCCTACCGCTCGACCATCATCGGCAAAATCCAATCCGGAGACGGCCGAGACGTCGGCGAACGTGGTAGTGCCGGTATTGAGGAAACAACAATTGCGCTCCCGCCCGCTGAAGGACGCTCCGTCGTAGAGCATCTTGAACAACGCATCCCAACCCTGACGATAAGCTTCGGGCGCCGGGGTGGTGCGATCCGACGGTGAGTGCGACACGACCTGCCGCCAGAAGAAACTTCACAAGTCGCCGGTGTCTTCGTTGGTGATGTAGCCGTTGGCCACCAGGATGTCTTGGAGACCGTCGTTGTTGATGTCCAGGAATCGGGATCCCCATGCCCAACGGCCCATGGTGACGCCGGCGTCGGTGCTGACGTCTCGAAACGTGCCGTCGCCGAGATTGGCGAACAGCGAGTTGCCCCGAGCGTGGCGTTGGAACAATGCCCGCGTCGCGTCGTCATCTCCGGGGCGGAACTGCCGTTGATAGCTGACCCGGTTGCCCGCTGAGGAGAACATGTTGCTGACGTAAATATCCATCAAACCGTCATTGTTGTAGTCGCCCCAGGTTACGCCCATCCCGGCGGAGATGTCCTCGACTCCGGCCACAGGAGCTACGTCGGTGAAGACGCCTCCATCGTTGCGGTACAGATTGTTGCGCCCGAAATCGTTGGCCACGTACAGATCGGCGTCGCCGTCGTTGTCGTAATCCTCCCACGAAGCGGCAAAACTGTAGCGTCGATTGTTCACCTCCAGCCCGCTGGACGCGGTCACGTCGGTGAACCGCCATCCGCCGTCATTGCGCAACAGTCGATTGGGCAGACCGTTGTTGGCATCGTGGTAGGGGATCGGTGTGTTGTCGCGGCCGGTCGGGGCCGAGTAGCCGCAGAGGTAGAGATCGAGATCGCCGTCCAGATCGTAGTCGGCAGCGGCCATCGAACTCGATGAGCTGTGGGCCACTTCGGCCGCCGACGAAAACCGGCCCGCGCCGTCATTGGAATAGATCAGCACGCTGTCGTAGGCCATCACCACCAGATCCTGATCGCCGTCGTTGTCCAAGTCGATCAGCAAGGCTGCGCTCGAGCGGTCCAGCAAGTCCACGCCCGCAGCCGCAGACATGTCCGTGGCCGTGCCGTCTTCGTTCTGCACGTATAGTCGATTGGGCAATCCTCCGGGCTGACACAGAAACAGGTCGTCCAGCCCGTCCCCGTTGACATCGCCGATGGCCAGACCTTGATAGCCGAACAGGTCCACGCCGAGCGAGGCCTGCAATCGAGCCCGCCAATGATTTAGACCGGGCAGCAACTGCTCATGGAAGGATGGATTCGCCCCTAGCACCGCTGTCGTGCAATCAGCGAATATCGCCCCGCCCCGCTCCGGTCCGATGATCTCTTCGTAGTCGGTGACCTGGATCGACTTCAACAGTGGTCGCGCTTGCGGGTCGGCTCGCGTCCAAACGCAGTGCCAGTTGGCGTTTTGCTGCACGAGCCCACGGGACGAGTGTCCAACGGCGAAGTAGTGGGCTTCGGTTTCAATGAGATCATTTTGGAGCGGCGATGCCGCCTCCGCTTTCACTCCGATGATCTTGAACTTGACGCGCACGTCGGCGCCCGGTTCAAAGGGAGCCGCCAGATCACCCAACGCCGCAGCCAATCCCTCCACAGCGCGAGACTCAGGCGATGCGCCGCTGGGTGTGGCACCGGTTTTCAACCGGTGTGTCGGTAAGGCCTGATCCGCCTCCCATGCCGGCCGGAGCACCGTGGGCGATTTAATCCCCGGTATCGGCTCGAGGTCGGTCGGCCGAAGCGGTGTGCATGAGAACCCATCAGCCGTCAGGGCGTTCACCTGCTCGATGTCGATCTCGTCCGGGTGGGCCAGGAATCCGCCGATGACTTTCAGTTCCGCATTCACCTGCTCGGCGATCACTTCGGTATCCCAGCCGTCAATGGCAGGATCGCGCTTGGCGAGCGTTTCGGACATAGCCGCCGACGGAGTGCGCGACGCAGCCACCGGCATGGAAGAAAGCCGAAGATCGTCAGCGGCGACAGAAACCATGGTTGGACGCTGCGGCGGAACACCCTCATCGGGCCAGGCGCGGGCCAGTATCCATGTAGCGACGATCCCCGCCCCGACGAATAGCGAACCGGTCGCGAGCTGACGACGTCGGCCGCGACGGGGAGACTGAGGCGGTTGGCCCGAGTCTGCCTCTGGCTTGCCGGTCGGCCCTTCGATCCTCGCCGATCGTTGCTTTCGACTGTCCATGTAAGCAGTATGCCGAGTTCAGGCGCACGAAGTCAACGAATCCGGATGCGGCGAGGACCGGCGTGTCGGACCCATGGATTGCGATCCATGGGTGTGGGGTGTCTTGTTGACCATGCAAGCATCGGAACGCCCGCAGTAGGGGTTGTCCAGGTGCATCTTCCACGGTCAGCTACGGCCCGCCGCGAATCAGCAGCAAGAGGCCGAGGATGACGAGCAAGACCGATATGGCCGATGCGAAATGGCGTTCCGATATCCTCCGGTGGACGATCATTCCCAGCATCGTGCCCAGCATGGAGGCCGGCAGCAGCCACAGGGCCGCGGTGATCTCCCGTAGAGTCAAGATCCCCGCATTCAGGTAGCTTCCGCCGCGCAGCACGCTCATCAGCAAGAAGTACAAGAGCAGAGTCGCCCGAAACGCCCCTTTGTCGAGCCGATAGCCCTTCAATAGCAGAACTACCGGAGGCCCGGCGGTTCCAAACAGTCCACCCAAGCCGCCGGCGAAGAACCCGACCGCCATAGATGGCACCATGCCGAACCTTTTCGTTCTCGATGTCGGGGGTCCATTTCGGGTCGTGTCGGTTTCGTCCACTTCGTTTCTTCGGCGGCGTTGCTCGATCATGAACCACGCCCCGGAGAGGAAAACCACTGCTCCGAGCAGTGATTTGAGCCAGACCACATCGCCCGCGGCCAGTAACTCGGTCCCAGCCCACAACCCGACGGCGGTGGTCGGCAAGAGAGCGACCACGAGCCGTAGCCGGGCGTGTCGCCAGCAGTGGATGAGTACCCAAATCTCGGTCAGAAGGGTCAACACGTAGAGGGTCGCTATCGCCCCGCGCAGATCCGGCAGGACCATGGCCAGCAGAACGACGGCGAACAAGCCCGCGCCGAATCCCGCGGTGGCGTAGATCAGTTGGGCGCCGGCGATGATCAGGCAGCAGAGCACCAGCGTCGTCGTGTCGGGAAACAGGTCAGGCATTGGTTCGCGCTTCCGGGTTCGTGGCTGGCATCCGATGACCGTACTGCCTCGGTCGCTTTTCGCCAATCCAGCCTTGCCACCACGCCGGACAACGAGTACAACGCTGCTCGAGGTAAGGAGATTCACTATGCGTTTAGGCCGATTGCGATTCTGGTGCGCCGCGCTGGTTGCGTTCCTGCTTGGGATTCCGTTCACCGAAAGAGCCGTCGCCCAGGGCTTCGATGTCTTTACGTCGTCGCTCGATCTGGGCTTGGCCATCGCCGATTCAGTCGGCGGCAGCTAGTGCTTCGACACTGCTCAAACGAAGGGTCGTGCCGGGCGTGGCGCTGTACTAGCGAATTCGGCCTGTCGGTGGGGGCGATCTTCCAGTCGGACCAACCTTTCGTCCCCGTTCAGGCCGGCGTTGGGCTCGCGGCGCGGGCGGTTAGTTTCCGGGCAAACGCTTCGCCCCATCGGGCGTATCCCCAGAGATACTGAGTCGGATCCTTCAGGACCATCCTCTCCAGGGCACGAAGATAGCGGTCGGTCAGGTAGGCCACCGGATCATCCTGCGAGGCCCACTCGGCGTGGGGGGCGTCATCCTCGATGATCAACTCGAAGCGAAAGGCATCGTCGACGCGCCGGATCCCCGCGACGATCACGTCCGCCTGATAGCGCCAGGCGAGCAAACCCACCGATGGAAACGCCTTGGTCTGGATCCCCAAGAACGTGGCCGGCACGCCGCCCTTCTCCGCATGGTGGTCAGCGAGTATCCCCACCGTGCCGCCGCGTTCCAGAATCTCCGGCAAGCGTCTTGGTGCCTGCTCCACGGGTATCAACTCACACCCGCTTTGACTTCGCACCCGGCGACGAAAAGCGTCGAAGCCGGCATTCCCGTGCTGCTTGTATACCACGCCCACACGAAGCCCGTTGTAGCCCAGGAATACCGGGAGTAGATCGAAGGGTCCGTAGTACGCGGTAACCAGTATCACGGGTTGGCCACGGCGTTGAGCGTCGAGCAGTCGCTGGAGGTGCGGTTGCGCTATCCGGCCGCCGAATCGACCGAACGAGCTCGGGGTGAGGTAGCGTTTGGTAAGCAGAAGGTCGGTCAGGTTGCGCGCTCGATGGACGTAGGACTGCTCGGCGATGGCTCGGACATCCCGATCAGCCACCTGATCCCCGAGGGCCGCCCGGCATTGGGCCTCGCAGCGCAGCTTGAGGGGCTCGAGTAGCCAATACATCAGCTTCGCACCCAGATCGGTCAGTCGGTACGCCACCTGCGGGCCGACTGCGGCGAGAAACGCCAGTAGAAGCCGGCGATAGGGGCCACCAAGCCACAGAATCACCCACGTCAACCGCTGCCTGATCGCTGACATTGGTCGCCGAGTATACCGGGATACGACTACCCCCTGCGATGCGGATCCAAAACCGACGCGAGGGGCGAGCCCACCCCCAATGTGTGTCATTTCCTGTCGATTGCTGGTGAGGAATCAGACGCTCAGGCGACCAAACCCACGGTGGATGGGCCGTATGGTCCATGGTCGGTGGCTAAGCTACAATGAGATTCTCCCTCGAGGCACCGCGGCGGGTGGTCCGGCGGGGAGCCGAGCGGGTCGACTCGGTGAGTGCGCGTTTCGTAGGCAAGAGACGGCCGACCGACGCTTCGCGCGTTTCAGGAGAGACCAATATGAAACTCGTTCTCGTGGGAATGCTGGGTGTTGTGCTGTTGGGCCTTGCGGTCATCGGAGGCTCGCCCGGTATCGCACAACAGGATAAGGATCCGGCCGGCGGGCCACGCTACTCGCAGACCGGACACGACCTCCAACGCTTGGCGGCGGAGCGAATCGAACAGCTGGCCAAGGGGCTATCTCGTGAGGAACAAAACATCCTGCTGGCCGAGGGAACCGAACGGGCGTTCACCGGTGCGCTTTACGACAACACCGAACCCGGACTTTACACCTGCCGCCTGTGCGGGCTGCCGCTCTTCTCCTCCGATACGAAGTTCAAGTCCGGGACCGGCTGGCCCAGCTTCTTCGAGCCTGTCGACCCCGACCACATTAGTCAGCAACGCGATACCAGGCTGGGAAGCGTTCGCACGGAGATCGAATGCCAACGGTGCCGATCGCATCTGGGCCACGTGTTCGAGGACGGCCCGAAGCCTACCGGATTGCGCTACTGCCTCAACTCGGCGTCCCTACGATTCCATGACGCCGGCGCGGAGCTACCGCCGGAGTCTCGACCGGCGGAGACGGAATCAGCCTATTTCGCCGGCGGGTGTTTCTGGGGAATCGAGGATCGTTTCCAGCAGGTTCCGGGCGTGATTGACGCGGTCTCCGGATACCAGGGCGGACGATTGCCGAATCCGGGTTATCGACAGGTGTGCAGCGGTACCACCGGCCACGCCGAGAGTGTGCGGGTGACGTTCAACAGAGAGCAGGTCACGTACCGAGAGCTGCTGGAGTGGTTCTTCAAGTTCCACGACGCCACGCAGGTCAACCGGCAGGGTCCGGATGTCGGCACGCAGTATCGTTCAGCCATCTTCACCGCCAGCCTCGACCAGCAGCGCCAAGCCACCGCCTACATCCACGAGTTGCAGCAGTCCGACCGCTATCGTGATCGCAAGATCGCCACGCAGATCGAACAGGCCGGCCCATTCTACGAAGCGGAAGAGTACCACCAGGATTACCACGTCAAACACGGCGGCTCTTGCGCGATTCCAACGGGCAGGTAGCAGGCCTGCTCAGGCAGGCTAGAGCCTATCCCCATACCCCCAACGAGCCGCGAACTTCAGTTCGCGCGGTGCTGCCCGCCCTCGAAATGTAGGGCAACACGAATCGTGCTCCAAAACCACATCCTCACCGAGCGGGCTTCGCGATAGCCTCTGGAGAGTGGGGCCCACTGACAGGCTGGGTTCATCAACGGGGACGCTCATAACTATCCCAACCGCTTGGTTGCAAACTGCTGCGGACAACGTGTACCATGGAGGCGAGCCTCCCGGCGGCGACCGGCCAAGATGGCCCGCTGCGCGGAATACAGCCGGCGGATTGAATGAACCCCTGGAGGGCAAGGCGTGAGCAAGGGATTCCTCCTGATGAAGGCCGGAACGTGCGTCACTATGTTCGTCCTTGTAGGCGGGATCTTGACACCCGTCGCCTATTCGCAGGACCGTCCGTTCAACGCGGAGTTGGTCGGTCATTGGGACGAGTTCGATGGATCTTACGCGGACGTATGGGCCGAGGGAGATTACGCCTACCTGGCCGAGCGCGGGAGCGCGGGCGTGCTCATCCTCGACATCAGCGATCCCACGACTCCCGTGCTGGTGGCGGAGTATCTGGTACACCCGCAGAATGACTCGAGTTCCGCCCAGGATGTAAAAGTGGGCGACGATCTGCTTTTCGTCGCGTTGGAGGGCAACGACGGGCCGACCCGTGTGGAGATCGTGGACGTTCGGGATCCAACCACACCCGAACTAGTGGGCCGGGTCGATACCGAAGCGATTGGTACACCACATAACCTGTTCTACGATCGCGGGTATCTATACATCGTCGATTCGTCGAGCCAAGAGATCGCCATTGTCGATTTGACCGACTTCGATCCCGACGACCCGCCTTCCAAGCCAATCACGGAACTCAAATGGCTCGTCTCCGATGTGGGCGCGTCCCTCGTCCACGACATCACGGTTCGCCCGCGACCGACAGGCGAAACCTGGCTTTATGCTTCCGCGTGGAACAGTGGATTGTTCGTCTTTGACGTGACGAACGTGGCCGACGAGCCGCCCGTGTTCTTGGCTTCGGTCGATGGTTCCTCCACCCATTCGTGCTGGCCGACCGAGGACGGGAAGTTCGTCATTACGGGCGAGGAACGCGAAGGCGGCGGGATCACCGTGTTCGAGATCGTGGAGGAGGACGGGGCCGTGAGTCTCCAGTTTCGAGATGCCGTCAGCGTCCCTCAAGAGGACTCGTTCAGCGTCCATAATCAGTTCTGCGTCCGCAACCGCGTGTACAACTCCTGGTACAATGCGGGAATGCGAGCCTATGATGTTGATCCGGCAACCGGCGGGCTCACCCTGGTGTCGTCATTTGACGCTCGGGGCATCTACTGCGCGTGGGGGATTTTTCCGCTTCCCGGATCCGACCGCGTGCTACTGTCCGACATAGATACCGGGTTGTGGGTCATCGCCGATCTGGCTCCGACGACGATCTGTTACGCGGACGCGAACGGCGATGGGGTCCAGGCGCTGGCCGACTTTACGGCGATTCAGCTCAACTTCCTTACTGTGGGCGACGCAGCGGACGCATGTCCGGGTGGCGCGAGCTTTACGGGCGACCGACTGGGTGAGTCCCTGGTTGCGGTTCGACTGACGCCGCGAACCGTGGTGCGACTGGAGTCGTTGGGACTTCCCGAGGCCCACCGAGCAGACCTGAACAACGACGGATGGATCGACTCCACGGACATCCGGCTGTTT